>JANMPX010000287.1:0-5325 GCA_031370085.1 Chloroflexota bacterium
GGCCGCCGCTGAGCTTGGCGCGACGGCCCACCGCCACCACCAAGACGAGCACCAGGAACAACTGCAGCAGGGGAGGGAGATCAGGCGAGCGGTGGACAGGGCTCATCGCTTCGACTCGCCGCTCGCGGATGGGCGCCAGAAGAGAACGGTAGGTAGGTTGAGCAGGGCACAAGCTACTACGGAGCGGGATGGCGCACGTACACACACGTTATCGAAAGCTTCAGTCCCATGGTGCGGGTCTGGCAACCTGGCCCGCCACACGATTGGAGCTGGAATCTGTTTTATTCCGTCCCGAGCGGCGTCAACATGGGTGAGGGCGAGGTGACTGGGGGTACCGGAACGTGGATGGGCAACGGGTCGGGCATGCGCTTCGACGCTTACTGGACGAGCAACGGAACGACTTGGTACGCCTGGGGCTACCACAATGACTGCAAGAATGATCCATATTGGATCAACAGCAACGCCGCAAATGCCTACACGAATGGCGGTTACTAGTGGATGTCTAAACCTCGGCTACTGTTAGCCGGAACGATTGGGGCCATCGCCGTGGGAACCGCCCTTGTAGCTGTCGGATTCCTCCAGCCTCTTCGGGAGCCATGCGCGCTTCAGGACCGCGCTTTCCTGAGCGCGCGGGACGTGCCTGGATTTCGACAGATATTGAACTCGGACCTCGGCCAACCACCGTTCCTTGACCGCAACGAGCAGTTCATGGCGACATTCGACGGCCTTCGATCACGCGGCTTTATCGCAGAGGTCGCATTCGCCGACAGGTACAGGAAATACAACGATGCCCGCGCGCGCAGCTTGAACTATCCCAGCAGCAGCATTCCGATTGTGCCTCTCGAAGGGCCCGTTGTGCAGGAACACTCGGGCGTCTTGGAGATCTATCAAACGAATTGGGCTTTCAAGCAGCAGGCGGCGGCTGACAACTACCTCGCGATCCTGCGGCGATCCGAATCATCGAATGAAAAGAACGGATCGAACTCCTCGGAGGTTCCGAGTCGCCTGGGAGATGTCTCCTTTGCCACATCATCCGTGGAGGGTCCCAATGATGGGGCACATGAGCACGTGTTCTCGATCGCGGTGCGCAGGGCGACGAACGTTGCCACCGTTACCGTGCGTGGCGGAAGCGCACTGACCTTCTCGGCAGCCGAAAAAGTCGCGACGGCTGCGGTAGATCTCGTCGACTCAAGTTGCGGCGAATAGGACGGAAGGGGCACGGAGAAATGCAATCTAAGGTCGCGGCAGCCCTCGCCTTCCTTGTTGGCGGACTGCTCGTCCTTGTGGTGGCTGTAGTAGCGCGTTTCGGCGTTCTGGCGGCTCCCAGCGGATCCCACGGACTCTCACTTAGTGGGGTAGAGAGTTGCGCGGCGCAAGAGTCCGGGTCGATCGCCATAGTTGGCCGTCTCGCGCCAGGGCACCAGCTTTCAGAGCTTCGCGCACAAGGATTGAGCGCGGTTCAAGCCGTCACAGGGGCCGATCCGAACCTAGTGGTGCTGGTTCCTGTGCACGGCCAGCCGCTTGATCAAGCGCTGCTATTGAAGAGCGACGCGTTGATTTCCACAGGGTCACTCCGCGCGCAAACATCTGATCGGTCCCTGCGGTCCTGTCACCACCGCCTGAGTGATAATCCAGCGGCGGCAGCGATCGCCCAGAGCGCTTCCTCTTCTCTGCTACTGGATGGCTTGCTCACTCCTTCGCAGTTGGACGCAGCTTCCACCACATTCCTCCTTACGGATGACCCGACGCGGCCTGATCAACTGCTCTTCATTGTGACTATGCCAACAATTGATGGGGGTGGCGCAGGTTCCTTGGCAACCGTCGTTGCGACGATCGACCGAGCAAGTGGCAAAGCTACTGGCGGTGGTATCGGTCACATCTACGAAGGGCAGTAGGGCACCACTCGCGAGGGCGCTTGCCATGCTGGCAGCCGGCTCGATTCTGGTCCTAGCTCTCATTGCCGTTGCGGGCATCGGGCCAGGGACCCCGAGCACCTCCACGGCCAAAGGAGTTGCTCGTGTCATGACGGGTCCGTCGACGAAACTTCCGTGACCGCCCGCCGCACGTCTACATGGTCCTGACCCAGATGAGTGGTCGCAAGATACGTATCCCACGGCGCAGGGTACCGACCGTTAACGGAGCCCTGGAGGCAATGCTGGATGCAGCGGGCGTCCGCTCATGGAACCGGCTCGCCTACACGTATGACTTCGCGTCGGTCAACCTCAACGCTCACACCGGCACACTCATGCCCACGGAGAGAGTCCGCCCTGGGCGGACGTGAGTGAGGCCACTCGACGACGGTCGCCGCGTTCTCGTGGACCCATCACCCGAGGCGCTCGGTTCGACCCTGCTCGCCGTGCTGGACGTGGCCCACGCTCTCCAATGGGCGAAGCGGTAGAGGACTTTTCGGGAGGGCCTGCTCGAGGCGTTGCTGTCCAAACGGGCTGGCCCGAATGACCGCCTCTCGAGTCGGCGAAACGTCGCGATGTGGGGCCGCCCTGCTCGACGGTAGGATGCACGACCAAGTGCGCACCCCGACGCCATACTCACGTTGATGACAACCGGCTCGCGCCTACCCGCCCTGGTTCTGGTGGTCCTCGGCGTGGTCGCAGCAAGTCTGCTCGCGGCCGGATGGGGTGTCGCGGTTGGGGTCGGCGTATTCGTCGGGCTTGTGCTTGGGCTCATCAACATCCTCGCCGCGATGGCGATCGCGCAACGGCAGGGCGGATCCGCGAGCTTCTCCTGGTTACATGCTGTTGCGAGCCCGACCGAGCCGGACCGTTCCCTGCTCGACCGACATGGCCGCGATTCCATGCGCGTGGCGGGGATCGACGCCGGGGACCTTCTGCGGGTCATCGCGGTGGGTACGGCGGTCGAAGCCGGAAGCGTCCGCCTAGAGCTGATCTCGGTAGAGCTGCGCACCGATGGAGGCCTCGCCACGCTCGTGGCGCACACCCGACCGCCCACCGGCCAGGCCGGCCCATTCGTCGAGGTCCGCGTCAGCGACGACGCTCAAACGACCTATGTCGCCGCCGGCCAGGGCATGGGCGGTCCGACTCCGACCACAACCCGCCAGGAGGTGCGCTTCGCGCCTGCGCCGCCCGCGGGCGCGAAGGTGCTGACGCTCACGATCGACCGCTTTCTCGACCCGTTTCTCGGTGGCGCGACTGCGGTCGAGGGCCCGTGGACGTTCGACATAAGCCTCGGCTCGTAGCCGTCTGCGTGGACCTCACGCCGCATGAAACGGTCCCCTCCGCCCAGATCGATGCATCCGACCACGTCGAAAGGGCCCGCTTCTGGGCCGATCGGAAGGAGGTCATTTCGGTGGCGACGCTCTGTAACATGGGTTGACCCAATCTCGCGACACGGAGTTGGGCGGCGACATGCGAGCATGGCCAGATGATCCGGCTTGGCCGGCCTTGCAGCCCAATGCGTTCTGCGTCGCTCGGCACGGGGAAGCGCCCTCATCGATCAGCTCTCCCGTGACGACGTCACTGACCCTCGACGAGGCGCACGGCGTGCTGGCCAGGAGAGATGACTTCTTCCGCAGGGTCGTCGGCCTTGAGGCGCTCTGGACCCTGGTGATTGACCATGAGCGCCCGTTCGTCGCGCCCCGTTGACCCCACCGTCGCCCGGAACGGTAGGCGTGGCATCCGTGCCCGCAGCCGCCCAAAGCCTCCAAGCTGGCCATGAAGTTCGGTGACGCGCGCTTGAGATGTCAGATTATCTGGTGACTCAGGGAGGCCCTAGCCTCACCGCCGGGTTATGCGCATAAAGACGAGCGACATCTCGAAGAGGATGTACATGACCACGGAGAGGATGGAGGGCGAGAGGGGATCTCCGCCAGGGGTGATCACGACGGCGAACATTACGATCCCTACGATTACGCGGCGCCGCTGAGCCGCCACGCGGCGGTACGAGAGTACGCCCACACGGGTCAACGCGATGAGCACGATGGGGAACTCCATGATCAGGCCAAAAGCCAGCATCATGGTGGTAATGAAGCCGATGTATTCATTGACCGTGAGCAGCGGTGCAAGGTTAGGCTCAGCGAAACTCAGCAGAAAAGTGAGCGCGTAGGGGATGATGAGATAGCCGACGCCCATCCCCAGCACGAAGAGGGCGAGACCGCCAATCAGCGCCGGCCAGACGATCCGTCGCTCGCGTGTGGTCAAGCCAGAGGTCACGAAGCGCCAGATTTCGAAGAGGATGACTGGCATGGCTAGCGCGATTCCCAGAAAGATCGCGATCTTCAGCCTGACTCCAAAAGCTCCCCCTACGGCGGTGAAGTACAGCTTCTCGTAACCATCCGGAAGAGGAGCCCGCAGAAAATCGAGCGTCGGCTTAGACAGCGCGAAGCCGATGGCAGCTCCAACGACCAGTGCGATGACGATGACGATGAGGCGACGGCGAAGCTCCTCGAGGTGCTCGAGGAGCGACATGGTTGGGTCCTCCTGGCTCACGCGCTTCTCACGCAGAAGACGTCCCAGGCGGGGCAATGGGCTGGGTCGAATCCGCTTGGAGTCCACCGAGCATTTTCTCGGCGCGCCCGAAACGGCGGCTTTCGAGTGCCGATACTCCCAGTCGCCCGGTCACGGCTGCATTCGCAGTGGCGGCACAAATGTTTCAACAAAGGTCCCCCCAGGCCGCGACTGATTCCGCCACAAGTAACTCTCGACACCTTGAGGGTCCTCCCTGTACGATGAGAGCGATAATCAAACGCGATAAATGGGAGGGGCTTACTAATGCTTCATCGAGGACTCAGCGCAGTTGTGTTGGGCATCGTGCTGGGGTGGTTACCGGTGGCGCCGGTGATGGTGGCAGCAGCCCCTAATACACCCCCTTGTTCCATCGCCAGCCTAACAGTCTGGGAAGACACGAGCTTTACAGGCGATTCAAAGACCTTCTGCTACGGCACCAATGTGCCAGACCTCAGGAATATTGCCCACACGCAGTCAGGCATCTGCAGCGCGTTCCTTAAATTCGACGACAACTGGAATGATTGCATCAGCAGCGCTCGGTACTACGAGAATCTTACCTACGGAAACCCAAACGTCTGCCTCTGGATCAATCCGAACTACGGTGGGAGTGGGGTCCGCTTCGTCAGTTCCGGGGATTCGGGAAGCTGGGGTACCGGCATCTACGCGGACTCCTTCAGTTCCCTGCAGTGGAATTGCTAGCCATCCATTGGTAAGTCGGCTCCCGCGTCCGGCGGCTGTCGCTCACCGACTGCTGCGGCCCGCTTGCCTTCGCGGAGGGTTCCCACACTGCAACCGGCGTCACAAACCGCCCATAGGCCGCCCATAGCTACGCCACGGCCGGGTA
>JANMPX010000309.1:0-3930 GCA_031370085.1 Chloroflexota bacterium
CAGATAGCCGACTCCCTGGCCGGGCTCCTTGCCCTCCTGGATGATCTTGACGTTCATCTCCTCACCGGGATGCACCACCGCCTTCACTGCGTTGGCCAGCTCGTTGATGTTCAGGACCCGGATCCCCTGCAGCTCGGCGACGCGGTTCAGGTTGAAGTCGTTGGTCAGGATCGCGGCGCCGTGGTCGCGGGCAAAGGCAACCAGCTTGGCGTCGACCTCGCTGATCTCCGGGTAGGTCTCCTCGCTGATCTCGACCGATGTGAGTGACTCCTTCTGGAGCGCCGAGAGCATCTCCAGTCCGCGGCGCCCCCGGTTGCGTCGTATGGCGTCGGGCGAATCGGCGATGCGCTGCAGCTCGTCGAGCACGAAACGGGGGGCGACCAGGGTGCCGAGGATGAATCCGGTGCGGCCGATGTCGACGATTCGCCCGTCGATCACCGCGCTGGTGTCGATCACGACCAGCTGCGAGATGCCGCGTCGTCGCCCACCGGGCAGCAGGCCCATTACAGCCGGCACCAGCACGGCGCGCTTGTACAACGTCGCCCACAGCATGCCGAGCGCGGTGAGGATGGCAACGAGCGGAGGAAGCACGGAACCGAGCGTGCCCCCGATCGATCCGAGCGGAATGCCGGCCAGCACCCCCATCACCAGGCCGATCACGATCGCCGATACGCCAAGGCTGAACTCTCCGGCGCCCGCCTCGGCCAACCGATCGACCGCCCATCGGGCGGGTCGCACGGTGACGTACGGAATCGCCAGGTAGCCGAACAGCAGCGACGCTGCGACCATCGCCATCAGGAAGGCGGGCCGATTCGCCTGGCTGATCCCCCCGCCAGCGCGATCAAGGACGAGGAGCCCGAACCCGAAGCCGGCGATGGTGCCGAGCAGGGCGCCGACCAATTGGATGACCTTGGTCATGAGCCGATAAGACCGTCTATGAAGCGATTTCCGCGGCCCAAAAGGGGAAATGAAGGCGATGAATGCGATGAAACGGGGACCGCGACCCGCCTCGCGGCGGGCGGCCACCTTAGCACGGGGTGCCTCGCAACGACAATGGGCCGCCGGGCCCTATTCCTCGGCCAGGGCCAGGCGCAGCGCCTCCCGGAGGTCGACAGCCGGCGCCAGCCGGATGGTCCCCGCGGTTCGGGCGTTTGGCGTCGAGCCGCGTTCCGGGCCAGTCACCAGCCGCGTGAAGCCAAGGCGTCCGGCCTCGCTGAGGCGACGCTCTGCGCGGCTCGCGGTGCGCACCCGACCCGACAGGGACAACTCGCCGGCCAGGACGGTGCCCTCGATCACGGGACGCTCGCGAAGCGACGAAGCGAGCGCCGTGGCCACCGCCAGGTCGGCTGCCGGTTCGTCGATCCGCAGGCCGCCGGCGACATTGACATACACGTCGTGCCCGGTGAGGTTCAACCCGGCGTGCCGCGCCAGGACGGCAATCAGCATCAGGACGCGGTTGACATCGATGCCGGTGGTCGCCCGGCGCGGCGAGCCATAGCCGGCCGGGGCCACCAGCGCCTGGATCTCGACGGCCAGCGGGCGCGTCCCCTCCAGGGCAATGGTGATGGCGCTGCCGGCGACCGGCGGCTGCTCCGACTCCAGGAAGAAGCGGCTGGCGTCGGGGACTTCGACCAGGCCTTCCCCACGCATCTCCAGGACGCCCACCTCATCGGTCGATCCGAAGCGATTCTTGGCGGCTCGGAGCAGGCGAGTGGTCCCCAGGCGCTCCCCTTCCATGTAGATGACCGCGTCAACCAGGTGCTCGAGCGTCCGCGGCCCGGCCACCGTCCCTTCCTTGGTGACGTGGCCCACCAGGGCGACGCAGGTCGCTCCCGCCTTGGCGACCTCGGCCAGCCGGGTGGCCACTTCGCGGACCTGGCCGACGCTGCCCGCGGGCCCGGTCAGCTCCGAGCTCGACATCGTCTGGACCGAATCGACTACGGCCAGCGCAGGCGATGAGGCGTCGATGGCGCCGATGGCGGTTGCCAGGTCCGTCGTGGCCACCAGTCCTACGCCCTTTACCACGGCGCCCACCCGTTCGGCGCGGCCGCGGACCTGCGAAGCCGATTCTTCGCCGGTGATGTAGAGGGTGTCGTGGCCCGCCGCCGACAGCCGCGCAGCGAGCTGCAGCAGCAGGGTGCTCTTGCCGATGCCAGGGTCGCCGCCGAACAGGACGATCGATCCCGGCACCAGGCCGCCGCCCAGCACTCGATCCAACTCGCCGATGCCGCTCGCCAGGCGGACCGCCTCGGCGCTCGAGACCTGGCCGATCGGTGCAATCGTCGCAGCTCCGGCCGCCGCGGCGCGCTCACGGGTGCGGGCCGCGCTGGCGACACCGGGCGCAGCGCGAACGACCACCGTCTCGACAAGGGTGTTCCATGCTTCACAGGAGGGGCACTGCCCCGCCCATTTCGGCGAGCTGGCGCCGCACTGCTGACAGAGGTACACGGAGCGGGTGGCTGACATCGGTCGTGCCATCTTGCCACGCGGTCACGTACCGTGGGGTTATCGGGCGATCAGCGCGACTTGGCGGGCACCTTCTGCGGGTTGCGCCGCTCGATCGTCAAGCCATCGGGCGTCGAGTCGACCACGATCGTGTCTCCTGGCTCGTATGCCGCCTGCAGCATCCGTTCCGCCAGCGGATCCTCGATCTGGTGCTGGATCTCCCGTCGGAGCGGCCGCGCACCGAAGGAGAGGTCGTATCCCTTGACGATGATTGCGTCCTTGGCCGCATCGGTCACCACCAGCTCCATCTGCTGGCCGGCCAGCTGCGACTTCACGCGGGCAAGCAGGAGATCGACGATCTCGCGGATCTCCTCGCGAGTCAGCTCGCGGAAGACGACCGAGGCATCGATCCGGTTGAGGAACTCGGGGCGGAAGAGATTCTTCAGCTCGCCGAGCACCTTCTCCTTCATTCGATCGTAGTCCGCCGCCTGCTCCACCGCGGTCTCGCCGGCGGCCGCCCGGAAGCCGATCCGGCTGTCCTTCTGGAGGAGCTGGGCGCCGACGTTGCTGGTCATGATGATGATCGTGTTGCGGAAGTCGACCCGACGGCCCTTGGCATCGGTCAGGTGGCCGTCCTCGAGGATCTGGAGGAGGATGTTGAAGACCTCGGGGTGCGCCTTCTCGATCTCATCGAGCAGCACCACGCTGTAGCTCTTGCGCCGCACGGCCTCCGTCAGCTGGCCGCCCTCGTCGTAGCCGACGTAGCCCGGGGGCGCCCCGACCAGTCGCGACACGTTGTGGCGCTCCATGAACTCGCTCATGTCGATCTTCACCAGGGCGTCCTCGGAGCCGAACATGAACTCGGCGAGCGCCTTGGCCAGCTCGGTCTTGCCGACCCCGGTGGGGCCAAGGAAGATGAAAGAGCCGATCGGGCGCTTGGGGTCCTTCAGGCCGGCCCGTGCGCGTCGCACCGCCCTGCTGACGGTCTCGATGGCCTCCTGCTGGCCGATCACGCGGTTGTGCAGCGCGTCCTCCATGTGGAGAAGCCGCTCGGACTCCTCGGCGCTGATGCGGATCACCGGGATCCCGGTCCACATGCTGACGACCTGGGCGATGTCCTCCTCGGTGACGACCGGCACGTCCTTGGCGTTCTCTTCGTGCCACGCCGCGCGGAGCTGCTCGATCCGCACCTTGCCCTGCGCCTCCTCGTCGCGCAGCCGGGCGGCGGCCTCGTAGTCCTGTCCGGCGATCGCCTCGTCCTTCGGACGAGTGACCTCCTCGAGATCGCGCTGCGCTTCCTTGACGCTCGGCGGAGCAGATGCCTTGCGCAGGCGCACCCGCGAGCCGGCCTCGTCCATCAGGTCGATCGCCTTGTCGGGCAGGGCGCGGTCAGCCACGTAACGCACCGACAGGTCGACGGCGGCGTGCACCGCCTCGTCGCTGATCTTGACGTGGTGGTGGTCCTCGTACCGGGATCGGATCCCG
>JANMPX010000005.1:0-5949 GCA_031370085.1 Chloroflexota bacterium
ACGATCACCGTGATCGTGGCGTACAGAACTGCCTCTGCAGGCGACTCTGTGACTCACTTCTTCTCCGCCAACACGACAGGCGCCACCACGAGCGACGGCGGGACGAGTCACGGCGACACGCTGGACGGATTCGGAACCACCAGCCTGGTCCCGGCCGGTGGGGACTTCGCGGGCGCGTTCGTGAGCTCTGACGCAGACCAGATTGTTGCGAACGGCCAGACGATCGACTCCAACAACCACCAGTCGACGAAGGTGGAAGTCAACAGCACATTCTTCCCGGCGACGGTGCGGGACGGCGCAACCTTCAGTCCGACTGATCTCCAGGCTTGCACCCTGGACACGAAGACGTTCTCCTGCACCGATCTGTTTGGCGAATGGTCGCAGGTCAACGTCAACAACGGGGCAGTCTTCTCCAGCTATTTCACGATCACCATTCAGATCGACGCGACTTTGGTGGGTAACGGCGTCACTGCCAAGAACCTGGTCGTCTACCACCAATATCAGGATTCTGCTGGCGTCTGGAACGAGGAGACGATCATCGCGTCGTGCTCCGGCAGCGCCGTCCCATGCCGGAGCGTCACAACCGGCAAGGACTACTGGACCGTCGTCATTCACAGCTTCCACAACGGGAACTTCCGACTGGGCTAGACCACCCGAAGTGGTCACCAACTGGATGCCGGGGCCGCAAGACCCCGGCATCTCACTTTGCGGCAGTCGTCCGCAGCCCCGATAGACGCGCCACGGTGGCCAGGTCTCCTTTTGCCTCGGCCAGCTGCAGCGCCTCGTCGAGCGCCCGCTCGGCCTCCGTCTGGCGGTTCGCGGCGGTCAGGGTTGCCACCAGATCGGCCAGCGCCTCGGCCTGCAGAATCGGCGTGTCGCCGGCGCGCCGAAGTTCGACGGCGCGCTCCGCAAATTCGATGGCGGAATCGACCTGCCCCTGCCTGGCCAATAGGCGGGCACGCACGCCGCGCCAGATTGCCTGCGCGTCGATGTCGTCGGGCGCAGAGATCTCTTCGGCGATCCGGGTGATCTCCTCTGCCTCGCCGATCCGTCCCTGTGCCTCGAGCGCGCGGGCCAGGAGTCCTGCCACTGAAGAAAGGGTGTAGCGCTCGCCCATCGCCGACAGGGCGTCGAAGTCCCGCCGCAGCAGCTGCTCCGCGGCAACGGGATCTCCGGCCAGCAGCTCCACGCGGGCCGCGTCCAGCGAGGTCGAGGCAGCTCCGATGCCGGCATTGAGATCAACGAGCTTGGCCTGGCTGCGACGATACAGGTCGCGGGCGCGATCGAACTCTCCGCGCAATGCATACAGCTGCGACAGCAGCAGGTTGATGCTGGCCAGCGCGATCTGGTCTGCGCTCGACTGGTCGGCCAGTGCCTCCACCTGGTCAATCGCTTCGGAGACCGGCGTCGGGCCGTAGACCGTCGCGGTGGCGAAGACCAGGGCGCCACGCATCTCTGCGCGCAGATCGCCCTTGCGTCGAGCGTGGGCTATGACCTGCTCGGCGGCCTTGGCGGCGTCGGCGGTGCGCTGCGCGGCGCCGTGCATCATCCCCATCAGCCTCCAGGCCAGGGTTGCGCCGGCCTCGTCGCTTGCCGCATCGAAGATCGGCAGCGCGGTATTCACGTCGGCGACCACCGAGCTGCTCCAATCGGGGCCTTCGCCGGACTCGCCCGAATAGAGCTGGACAAAGAGCCGTACCAAGCGGGCCTGCGCCGCGACTCGGTCGTCGGCAGTGCTCCCCGCGGCGTCAATCGCGTCGGCGAGAACCTGGCGTGCCTCATCGAACTCGCCCAACTCGGTGAGCGCCTCCCCGAGGTCGGGGAGCAGCTCGAGCCTCGCGGGGTCGAGGTGCTCCCGCGTCGCAGCGGCACGCCGGAGGAGGTTCGCTGCCGCCGGCATGTCTCCGCGGACCATCGCGCGCCGGCCCGCCGAGGCCAGCTTCTCGGATGCGCGGATCCCAACCGAGCGGGCGTGCTCATCCACCATGCCGAGCTCGGTCAGGTAGCGATAGGCCTGCTCAAGGTGGTAGCCCTGGATCTCCTCGAACTCCTGGCCACCGCCCTGACGACGGTTGATCTCCTCTCCCCAGGCCACGAACCGCTCGTGCAGATCGGCTCGCGCTCGCTTCAGCAGGCCGTTGTAGGCCGCGTCGCGGATGAGGATATTCGGGAACCGATACGTCAGGTCATCCCCTGCGGCTTCCCCCAGCGGGCCGATGAGCTGCTTGCGAGTCAGGGCGCCCAGCTGGAGGTCGATGTGCGGCTGGAACGGCTCGGGAGCCAGCTCCGTGACCGCGCCAAGGGCAAAGGTCTGGCCGATCACGCTGGCCGGCTCGATCACGGCACGCTCGCCACCGTCCAGCAGGTCGATGCGAGCCGCCAGCAGGGCCTGGATGGTCGGCGGAACATCAAGCCGCGACAGGTCTCCGACCGCCTCCCAGCGCCCATCGGTCTGTCGCAGCGTCCCGTCATCGATCAGCATCGACAGCAGCTGCTCGACAAAGAGCGGGTTGCCGGAGGCGCCCTGGGCGATCCGTGTCTGGACCGCCTCCGGAATGCCGGCATCGCCGAGCAATCCCTGGACCACGCGCCCCGCATCGGCATCGGTCAGCGGCTCGAGCACGATCCGGCGATTGGTGCCATCGGTCGCCCACTCGGGATGGTCCTCGAGCAGGTCAGGCCGGCTGGTGCACAGCAGCAGCACCGATGCATCGGTGACGACCTCGATCAGGTTGCCGATCAATTCGAGGAAGGTGGGGGAGGCCCAATGGATGTCATCGACGACCATCACCGCCGGGCGGTCACTGGCCAGTCCCTCGAGAAACTTGCGCGATGCCCAGAAGATCTCTGCCACCGGATAGGGCTCGATCGAGAGGCCGATCGCCGACGCCAGGCGTTCCGCCACTGCCTCGTCGGGCACCAGCTGGCTGAGTTTGCGCAGGGCCAGGTCCACCGCATCGTTGGACTCGATGCCGGCCGCGTCGCGCACCGCTTCCCGGAGCGGCCAGAAAGTGATCCCCTCGCCATACGGAAGACATCGGCCGTGGATGACCGTTGCCTCGGCGGCTCGCTCGGCGGTGAACTCCGCGATCAGGCGGGACTTGCCGACCCCGGCATCGCCGATCACAGTTGTCATGCGGCAGCTCCGCGCGGCGACCGCGCCGGCGAACGCTTCGCCCAGCTCTGCCATCTGCGCCTCGCGGCCGATCATCGGTGCGTCGTTTCGCCGCTCGAACCCCTCGGCACGGTCGCCGACCCCGGTCAGACGATAAGCCGGCACCGGCTCGGCCTTGCCCTTCAAGGTGAGGGGAGCAACCGGCTCGACCAGGACGGCGCCCCGGACCAGTCGATAGGTGAGGTCGCCCAGGAGGACTTCGCCCGGGCCGGCGGCCTGCTCCAGGCGGGCTGCCACGTTGACCGTGTCACCCGTCACCAACCGTTGACCCAGGCTCGCGTCGCCGGCCACCACCTCGCCGGTGTTGACCCCGATGTGGTTACCCAGCGTGACGCCCCAATCGCGCTCGAAGGCGGCGTTCAGGTCGGGGAGCGCCTGTTGCATGTCCGCCGCGGCGCGGACCGCCCGGAGGGCGTCGTCCTCGTGACGGTTGGGGAGGCCGAAGACCGCCATCACCGCGTCGCCGATGAACTTCTCGATGGTCGCGCCATGCCGATCAAGAACGAGCTGCATTCCGGAGAAATAGCGCGACATGACGTCACGAAGCGCCTCGGCTCCCGGCGGCGACCCGTCCCGCATGGCGGGCCTGGGATCGGCGAACACGATCGTCACGGTCTTACGGCTCTCCTGGAACTTGGTCCGCTGGATGAGCGAGGCGGCGCAGGTGCCGCAGTACTGGAAGTTGGCCGGGTTCTGCTCGCCGCACACGCCGCAGAGCTGGAAGCCCGTCTCAGCCGCGGCGCCGGACGCATCGGCCTCCTCGGAGGCGCTCGACACGGTGAGCAGGCGATGGGCAGTCAGCGGTTCTTGCGATCCCTTGGCGAAGACCGGCCCATATGGTTCAGCTTCGACCTGGTCAGCTACCAGCCGATAGGTCGAGTCGGCCAGCAGCACCTCGAGGGGCGGGGCGTTCTGCTCCATCGCGCCGGCGAGGTGCATGGTGTCGCCGGTCAGCACGTGCGCCCCCGCGGTCGCCTCTCCGACGATCACCTCGCCGCTCGCCACACCGGTTCGGGTGACGAGGCGGACCCCCCAGCTTGCCTCGAGCTGGTCATTCAGGGCTGTCAGCACGCGCATCGTCTCAGCGGCGGCCTGCACCGCGCGCAGGGCGTCATCATCGCGCCGCGTGGGAAGCCCGAAGACGGCCACGATGGCGTCGCCGATGATCTTCTCGATCGTCCCGCCGTGGGACTCAAAGACGGCGCGCATCTCATCGAAGTAGCGAGTCAGGACCTCGCGCAGCGACTCGGGGTCGAGCTTCTCACCCAGGGCGGTAGACCCCTTCAGGTCGGAGGTGACCACCGTGGCGCTACGGCGAATCTCCTCTGGCGGACGGTCGGCGGCGAGCTGTGTCCCACAGTGGCCGCACACTCGAAAGCGGGGCGACGACGATTCACTGCAATTCGGGCAGACCAGCATCGCCGCAGTGTACGCAACCCGCAATGCGCGGCGACCTGCTGCTGTCGCCGATCCTCATTCCGTACGGATGGATCGGATGAACCCCGCCACCTCATCGAGCGCGCGGTCGAGGACCGGACCGAGGCCGTGGCCGATTCCCGGATAGACCACCAGCTGCGCGGCCGGCAACCGCTTCACAGCCTCCCGCAGCAGGTCGAGGCGAGCGAACGGGTCGCGATCGCCCGACAGCAGCAGCACCGGACCGGCAATCCGCGGCCAATGGGCCGTTCGCTCGTCCCAGCGCTCCGAGGATCCGGGGGGGTGGAGCGGATACGACAGCAGGATCAGCGCTCCGTATGGCTCGTCGGCGGCAAGCAGCGACGCGACACGCCCGCCGAATGACTGGCCTCCGATGGCCACGTCGGGTGACGGTGCCGCGGCAGATCGGTATGCCGCGACCGCGGCCTCGGCCCGACCGCGGGGCAGCTGCACGGCGAACGCCTCGAACCCCCGGGCCCGCAGGCCGGCGACGTGTGGCGCCATGCTGGCTGCCGAACCCGATGCGCCGTGAGCCAGGTAGATCAATGACATGCGGGCAGCCTAGCCGTCGAGACTCGGCATCGTGTTTGCACCTGCGACACACGCGCTTCACATCAGCGAGCCAGACTACGGAGCCAATGGATGCTCACCAGCAATCGCCGGCCATCTCGAAGCGTTCCGCCGCCCTGGCCGGGATCGTGGCCGGCGGCGCGGCGCTAGGACTGACGGAGCTGGTCGCGGGGCTGGTGTCGGGAGCGCCATCGGTCATCGTGGCCATCGGGTCGTTGGTCATTTCGCTCCAACCGCCGGGCGCCAAGCAGCTGGTCGTCGACCTGGTCGGCACGGCGGACAAGCTGGTGCTGAACGCTGCAGTCGCGATCGTTGCCCTGGCGCTGGCCGGCCTGCTGGGCATCGTGGCGCGGCATCACCCGGGGCGCGCAAACCTGGGCTTCGCCGGGATTGCCCTATTGGGACTGGCGGCTTCCCTGCGCGATCCGCTGGTCGAGCCCGTGCTGGCCCTGGGATCGGCCGCGCTCGGCGCGGTGACTGCCATCTGGCTTCTGCCCAGGTTGCTGAAGCTTGCACCACGTGAGCGAGTGGCGGAGATGCCGGACTGGGGTCGCCGCCGATTCCTGGGCACCTCGGCCGGGTTGGCGGGGCTGGCCGTGATTGGCGGGGGAGTCGGCAGGCTGCTGCTCAACTCGCGCGCGGAGACCGTCCCGGTCAGCGCGGCAATCCCGGCTGCCATCGACCCCGTGGCCCCATTGCCGACTGGCGCCGAGCTGGCGGTGCCGGGCATCTCGCAGCTCGTCACACCGAATCGGAGCTTTTACCGA
>JANMPX010000111.1:0-3335 GCA_031370085.1 Chloroflexota bacterium
CAGGAACTGGAAGTTCAGGTCCGGCTCGTCATGGAGGGCAGTGATGACCGAGACGACGTCCCCGGCTGCGATCCGCATCTCGGTCTCGTCGTGGCGCTGGCGGACAGGCCCCGTCAGGACGTCGCCGAAGCGGGCCTCGAGGCGGGCCTTGAACTGGCGATCCATCCCTAGACGTCCTCCGGCACGGTCGGGCCGATCGCCCGGTCCGGCCAGTGTCCACGCCGATCCTTGACCAACTGCTGGAGCTTCATCATCCCGTAGATCAGGCCCTCCGGGCGTGGCGGGCAGCCCGGCACGTAGACGTCGACCGGCATCACCCGATCGATCCCCTCCAC
This sequence comes from Chloroflexota bacterium, assembly GCA_031370085.1. GTDB lineage: Bacteria > Chloroflexota > Limnocylindria > QHBO01 > QHBO01 > CF-167. The sequence goes on from JANMPX010000111.1 coordinate 336, forward strand.
GGTCGAGTAGCTCCGCTTGTAGCGGCCGCCAGAACAGGTGCAATCGCCCATTGCCACGCACCACTTGGGTTCGGGCATCTGCTCCCACAGGCGGACCAGCGGCCCGGCCATCTTGGTGGTCAGCGTGCCGGCCACGATCAGTACGTCAGCCTGGCGGGGAGACGCGCGAAAGGGGAACATCCCGAAGCGGTCGATGTCGTTCTTGCTGGTCGCGGTGCTCATCATCTCGATTGCGCAGCACGACAGGCCCGACAGCAGCGGCCAGAGCGAGTTGGCGCGGATCAGGTCCAGGATCCAGTCGGCGCGGGTGGGGATCACCTCGAGCAGCCCGTGGAAGCCGCCCTGCGGGTGCTGCTCCATGCCGAACTCCCGCAGCAGCTCCTCGTTGGCTTGATCGGAGATCACGATGCGCGATCCGTCGGCGTCGCCGGCGGCGCGATCGGTCCGTTCGGGGATCTCTAGCGCCACTTCAGGTCACCCTTGCGCCAGGCGTACAGCTCGCCGAACAGGAGGATCGCCAGGAAGAGGCCGATCAGCACGATCCCCTGCGCGGCGATGGCGCGCACCGTGACCGCCCACAGGTACACGAAGACGATCTCCACGTCGAAGGCGACGAAGAGGAGTGCGTACAGGTAGAAGGCGAGTCCGAAGCGCGACCAGGTATCACCTATTGTGTCGATCCCGCACTCGTACGGCAACCCCTTCTGGGGTCGACGCAGCCGATGGGTGATCAGCCACGAGAAGAGGATCGTGCCGAAGACGAAGATCGTGGTGGCGATCCCGAACCCGACAACGTAGAGCAGTCCGGTCTGATCCATGCCAGCTCCGTTGGTGCTCGAGGTGCAGGACTCCCGCGTCCCGCACGGTTTGTGCTCATCTCGGGCGGCCCGCACGCGGACGCCGGCCGCCTCACGAACAGTCTAGCAGCCCATCCGACCGGCGGCCGCTGCCGCGGCTGCCCAGGGGCGCCCCCTCAGCGACCCAGCCAGGCGGCATCGACCAGGATCCGCAGCCCGTCGCTCACCAGGGCATGCCCACCCAGCAGCACCGGGATGTCGGCCGCGGCGGCGGCCGCGGTCAGCTCCGCCAACCACGGGGTGGCAATTCTCGGTGCGTCGTTGAAATCCGATGCGAAGCGCTCCTCCTCCGGTGGCCAGCGCGCCGCGTCCGAGGAGCCGGCCAGCGCTGCCATCAGCACGCGGCTGTCGAGGATCAGCGCGTCACCGAGGCTGGCAAGCTCTCGCAGCAGATCGCCCGCTCCCAGCCGAGAGACCCAGTCGGCCAGCAGGGAGCGGGGTGCCAGGTCCCGTGTCGAGCGCATGCCGCGTTCCTCGACGAAGCAGCGGACCCGGCAGGCCGCCTCGGTCTCGAGGTAGCCCCACGCGCTCGACGGGATGCGGCCGGCGACGACCAGCTGCGCGTCGCGATCGCGGAGCACCGCACCCAGCGCTTCATAGCCACGCACCTGCAGGGCGCCGCCGCCAGGAAGTGTCGCCATCTCGAGGAAGGCACTCACCGCCAGATCGGTGTGACGCGTGCCGGGAAGGCGCCCGGCGAGGCGCAGCAGGGCGAGGTCAAGGGGCGTGTCGACGTCGAAGCGGGACCAGCGCATCGGCGAAAGGTCACGGGCCGCGAAGCCGGCCGCTTCGAGACAGCGAACCGCGGCGTTGTCGGTGCCGCAGCCCTCCAGGGCGGCAAGGGCCGCATCGAGGTTGCCGGCCACGCTGAATGCATCGGCGCTGTAGCGATTGTTGCCGACCACCTCGCCGGGGATCGCCGAGCTCACGGCCTCGAGCAGCGCGTCATCCGCCAGCCCCAGCGCTCCCGCCCCGGCGTAGCCGATGGCGTCAACTTCGCGCCCTGCGGCTCGGGCATCCTCGAGCGCGAGGCGGGCAGCGGCCACGTACCAGCGCCCCCAGTGAAACGGCAGCCGGCGCGTCACGGGCTCGGCAAGCAGCGGGGAGACCGCCGAGCCCAGCGCTCCCAACCGTTGCGAGAGCTCCGACGCCAGGAGCCGGCGACCGGTCAGAGCCACGCTCGCATAGGACCCGAACGGCGGCTCCGGCAGAGACGCTCCTGCCGGATCGACGACCAGCATCAGGGGGGCGGCACGCTCGCTCACGCGGCCGCTCCGCTGCCGGGGTCCCGGGCGTGCAGCGCGTGGAGCTGCTCGAGGTGCATCAGGTCATGCACGCCGGCCCACAGCAGCCACTCGCCGCAGCGCAGCCGGCCGATCAGCGGGTGATCGAGTGGGCAGGGGTCGGATTCGTGGCCGGCGATCAGCTTGGTCGAGGTCACCATCGAACGGCGGCTTTTGTCCAGCAGCACCAGCAGCTGCTCGCGATCCAGGTCTGCCGGGCCGGGCACACCCGGGACGACCCGCGCAGCGTCAGCGGGCCACTCGCCCCGTGCCGCGAGAGCGGCGGCATGGGCGAGCCAGCGCCGCGCCCCTGTGGTATGGGCGAAGGCCTGCGCGACATTCCAGTCCTCCTCGCCCCCCGGCGCGCGGAGCAGCGCATCGGGCAGCTCGGCGAGCACGGCGGCCAGGGCATCGGCGATCGCTTCATGTTGGGTGAGGATGCCCATCGCCCTGCCCGCACCGGCGCGACGGCGGATCTCGCGCCGGAAGCGCGTCGCACCGCCGTCGATCGAGCGCCACACCGCCACCACATCGGGAGCGAGGGACTCGATGGCGGCCAGCCAGCCCGGCGCCGCCGTCGGCATCGGTGCTAGAGGCGCTCGAAGCGCTCGACTGGAAGGACGAAGACGGTGGCGCCGCCGACCTCCACCTCTACCGGATAGGGCATGTAGAACTCGCCCGGCTCCATGATCGGCGGCATCGGATTGACGAACTGCCGCCGCGAATGGCAATTGGCGCTCACGATCTCCAGCACGGCGTCAACCTGGTCGTCCTCGACCCCGACCAGGATGGTGGCGTTTCCCTGCTTCAGGAACCCCCCGGATGACTGCAGCCGCGTGGCTCGGAACTCCTTCTCGAGC
>JANMPX010000127.1:0-3533 GCA_031370085.1 Chloroflexota bacterium
AGCCGAACATGCGCCTCGGCTACGACTTCCATATCGCCGATCTGCTGGAGCAGGGGTACGACGCCGTCTACATCGGCATCGGCTGCTACAAGAGCAACGAGATGGGGATCCCCGGCGAGGACGCCGATGGGGTCGTCAATGCGCTGGAGAACCTCTACAACAGCTCACGCGGCGTGCCGGTGCCAGCGCTCGGCGGAGCGCGCGTGGTGGTGATCGGCGGCGGCTTCACCGCCATCGACTGCACCCGCACCAGCCTGCGCCAGAAGGCCGCCGAGGTGACCCTCGTCTATCGCCGCGACCTGAAGGACATGCCGGCCCAGGACGAAGTCCACGAGGCGATCGAAGAGGGGGCGCGGGTCATCTTCCAGGCCGCTCCCGTGCGCGTGGTCACCGATAGGCAGAACAAGGTGACCGGGGTCGAGTTCCAGCGCATGCGGCTCGGTGAGCCCGATGCCAAGGGACGCCGCCGGCCGGAGCCGATGGCCGGCACCGAATTCATCGTCTCCTGCGACACGGTGCTGGGCGCCATCGGCCAGGGACCGCAGCTGTCGTGGGTCGACAGCGAGCCCGACGAGATCCGCGCGCAGCTCGAGGTCAGCGCGCGCGGCACGCTGGTCGCCGAGGAGCACCTCTTCCGCACCGGCCTGCCCAAGGTCTTCGCCTCCGGGGACGTGCGCAGCGGGGCGACCACCGTGGTCGAGGCGATCGGCGAGGCGCGGCGCGCGTCGTATGCCATCGACTACTGGTTGCGCGGGCACGACCTCGACGATCCGCAGGTGCGCCGCATCGTGTCGGAGCCGCAGCCCAGCTTCCTGACCATCGTGCCCTTCACCGACGACGTGAAGGAGCCGCGCGCCGTGATGGGCAAGCTCGGCGCCGAGGAGCGCAAGGGGAGCTTCGGCGAGTACGAGTTCGGCTTTTCCGGCGACCAGGCGATGGCCGAGGCCGGGCGCTGCCTGCAGTGCACCTGCGAGGCGATCGGCCACTGCGACCTGCGCGAGGCCGCGATCGAGTACGAGACGACCCTCAACATGGCGATCGACGAGCGCTCGATCCAGGACAACCCGTATGTCGGCGTCAACCACGGCTACGGTCGCGACGAGACGCATTCCTTCATCCTGCGCGACTACTCGCGGTGCATCGACTGCGGCCGTTGCGCCCAGGTCTGCAAGGAGATCGTGGGGTCGGGCTGTTACGACTTCATCGGCAAGGGCTTCGACTCGCTCGTCACCACGGCCGACTTCGTGTCACTCAACGTGACCCCGTGCGTCTCCTGCGGCCGCTGTGCCGAAACCTGCCCGGTGGGCGCGCTCATGCCGCGGCCGCGGACGCTGGAGACCTACCAGCTCGACATGAGCCGCTGCATCTTCTGCGGCATCTGCGCCGATGCCTGCCCGTACGACGCCCTGCGCTGCGGCCCCGAGTTCGAGTTCAGCGAGTACCAGCGCGACCTGCCCATGCTCGACATCCTCGAGATGTCCGACCGGGAGCGCCCCACCCGCTGACCTACAGACCGCGGGACGGCGGCCACCCCTGGGGGTTATGTCTCATGTATGGGGAATTCGGTCGGGCCTGGGCGCCGATAGGCCGTCGCAACGAGCTACCTCTCACGCCAGGAGAGGCAGGCAGTCGGGGTGACTTCGAACGCCACTTTCTTCTCCGCAGATGGGAGGTAGTCGCATGTCATGGCGGCGACCAGCCGGAAGGCTTCCACAAGGGCTGCCCGGCCACCCGCCGAGCAGGCGCGCCACTATCACGCGCATCGGCCCTCACCATGGCACGGTCTGGCGCGTGCCTGCCAGACCATAGCCTGGCAGGCCTCTGGCGACCTGAGATGGAGCTGCGCTGCGCAGCCGAACGGTCAGGGGCTCGGCGGGATGTCCAAGGGGAAGTAGTGGACCTGACCGGCTTTCCATTGATCCCGGATCACAGCGATCTCCGCCTGTCGGTCCGTGCCAGCGAACGCGACCTTCACGCTGATGACAAGGGGGATCGTGGAGGCCGGGCATTTCATCCAGCGCGGGCACCCCGGCCGTACCACGACCTTGGTCACGGTCCTGTCGCTGGGTAGCTGCGCCAGCGCTACCTGGATCGCGTGATCGCAGTCAACTCGTGTCAGATCGGCCGAAACAGCGCAGTCGATCGTCGGCCCGAAAAGACAGCCAGAGGCCAGCGTGGCCAGCACGATCGCCATGACTGGCAAGGACCTCAGTCGGGATCTGAGCATGTGGCTGATTATCGGGACGCCGCGGGCGCAAAGCTACGAGCGACGCGGTAGAGGCCGTAGCCGAGCAGAGCCCCGGTGACGTTCACGATCACGTCGTCGATATCGGCCGAGCGGTCGGGGATCCACAGCTGGGTGACTTCGATCGACGTGGAGATCATCAGCGCGACCAGGAGCACGCCCCACCATCGGTCCAGAAACTGGAAGACGATCGGGCCGACCAGACCCAGCGGGAGCAGCAGCCCCAGGTTACCGAGCGCGTTTCGCATCCAGAAGAAGGAGCCGAGGTTGGCCAGGTAGATCTGGAGCGTGTGGAACGGGACCAGGTTGTCGTGAACGACCTGGCCCACCAATGGATGGGCCGCCTGGAGGGTCAGCACGAGCCCACCCAGCAGCCAGATGAACAGGAACAGTGCCGCAAGTGCCCGCATCTGCCCACCATGACACCAAGCACCGGCCGCTGCCCGCGCGGCCGCTCGCCTGCCGTGCTGCGCTAGAATCGGATGCGGCCTCGGATCTGCAGATCGGCGAGGCCGTTTTGAGCGCCCGAACCGCAACTCGAACCCGCGACAGGAGCCGCAGCCCTGGACCTCACCGGCGTCCTCTTCATCATGCTCGCCGTCGGCGTGATCGGTGGCGGGCTGCTGGTCGTATCGTTGCGCAACATCATCCACTCGGCGGTCGCGATGATGGTCTGCTTCGGATCGCTGGCGGGGATGTACGCCCTGCTCGGCGCTCCGATCGTTGCGGCGGCGCAGGTGCTCATCTATATCGGCGCCATCAGCGTGCTGATCCTGTTCGCCATCATGCTCACCCAGGCAGGTGATGCGAACCTGCCGTCGCCATTCCACCGCCAGGTGTGGCTTGCCGCGCTCACCGCGATGCTGATCGTCGGGCTGACCGGCTGGGCGGTCACCCAGACCGATTGGCGGGCCGCCGCGGTGACCGTGGCCGTGAGCGTCAAGGCCATCGCCACCGCGCTCTTCACCGACTACGCGCTCCCCTTCGAGATCCTCAGCCTGCTCCTGCTGGTGGCGATCATCGGCGCCATCTACCTGGCTCGTCGCCCCGAACAGGACGAGGAGGCCAACTGATGGGGCTGCAGGGCTACCTGCTCGTTTCCGCGCTCCTGTTCGGGATCGGCGCCTTTGGCTTCCTGGCACGGCGAAATGCGATCCTGATGCTGATCTGCATCGAGCTGATGCTCAACGCGGTGAACCTCTCGCTGGTCGCCTTCAATGCCTACTTGCCCGGCAGCCACAACGCGGGAGCGATCTTCGCCCTGCTGGTGATGGCCGTGGCGGCGGCC
>JANMPX010000145.1:0-8754 GCA_031370085.1 Chloroflexota bacterium
AGTCGCCCGGGCCGTACTCGATCGGCCCAAAGACGGTCTCCAGGGTCCCGTGCCCTTCGTGAACGAAGTACATCTCGTCCATCTCGCCATTGCGGTAGAAGCGCTCCATGGGAATAGCCGGGCGGACGACACCGAACGTGACGTCGGAGTTGTAGAAGAGCGGGATGCGGCCACCGATCGCATCGCCGGAGGGCGTGACGCCCGCGGAGTTGATCAGGTGGTGGCGGTGGGGACCAGCCTCGTCATCGGTCCAGGGCTCCAGCGCGACGTCGCGGACCTTCTCGATGCGATTGGTCTGGGTCGGCGGCGTGTGGTGGTAGAGCAGGCTCGCACGGCCGGAGAAACCCTCGACGCCGAAGAGCTCCTCCGCATACAGGTTGCCGTCGGGCTTGCGGAACTGGGTGTGGCGCTTGTGCGGCACCTGGCCGCGCTGGAGGTAGTACATCGCGGTTCTCCGTGGAGTCCCGCCATTCTATGGGCCGATGCGGATCAGGTGCCGCCCGCCACGGTCGTGATGACGCCTTGCGTATCGATCCTGCGGACTCGGCCGTTGCCTGAATTGGCGACTCGTTGCGTGTCGCGGGGGGGGGCGCTGCGATAGACTGATTGCATCAGCAACTAGACCGATGTGACTGGCGTCATGGCCAAGGAGACTCCCCCGATGAACATCACTCGACTCAATCACGCCGTCCTGTGGGTCCGCGACGCGGACGCTGCGGCCGATTTCTACCACCGCGTCTTCGGATTCGAGGAGCTTGAGCGCCCAGCAGGCATGCGCGCCGCCTTCATGCGCTCACCGGCCGGTGGCAACCATCACGACTTGGGCCTGTTCGAGGTAGGCGCGGCAGCGCCACGTCCGCCGCGAGGCTCGGTGGGGCTCTACCACCTTGCCTGGGAGGTCGGGACCATGGAGGACCTGGCGACGGCGGCCAAGGCACTTTCAGAGGTGGGGGCGATGACCGGGGCCAGCGACCACGGGGTCAGCAAGTCACTCTACGGGCGCGACCCCGATGGCAACGAGTTCGAGATCATGTGGCAAGTGCCCCGCGAGGCCTGGGGCCAGTACGCCGATTCGGGGGTGGTCCTGCCGCTCGACCTGGAGGCGGAGCTGGCGCGCTGGGGGACTCGCGGCGCGGTCCAGTAGGGATCCCTAGCGCTCGGCGCGGGCGTCCGCGCCCAGCGGTGGGCTACCGCTCACAGCTGGGGAATTGCTGCAGCCAGCGCGCCGTCTGTCCGCAGTACGGCAGCTGCCGGTGAGAATTAAGCCGATGCTGGCCCGTCCAAGGCGCGCGGCCGGCCGTGCTTCCCCGTCGCCGAGAAATAGGCAACCGGAGACGCCCGGACGGCGGGGCGTGTCGGTCACTACACCTAGCGCTCGGCGCGGCGCTCCAGGGCGTCGAGGTCGGAAACGATCAAGCGCTCGTGCTCGATCGCCACCAGCCCGTCGTCGATCAGCTCGGCGAGCAGCCGGTTCACACTCTGCCGCGTGCCGCCGATCATGCCCGCCAGGTCGGTCTGGGTGTAGGGCCAGTCGAGGTTGATCGGCCCGTCACCCGCCGGCGACGACTGCCGCGCCAGCTGGGCCAGCCGCGCCGCCAGTCGCCCTGCCAGGTCCAGGAAGTGCAGCTCTTCGACGTGCGTGGTCAGCCGGCGCAGCTCACCGGTGACGGCGGTGAAGAGCGCGTCGCGGAGCGAGGGATGCTTGTCGAGCAGCTCGTGGAAGACATCTCGCGGGAGGGTCATCGTCTCCGTGGGCTCGACCGCGGTGGCGGTTGCCGAGCGGGGCTCACCATCGAGCAGCGCCAGCTCGCCGAAAAAGTCGCCGGGGCGCAGCGTGGCGATGATCGCCTCCTCTCCCTCGGCCGAGGGGAGCACGATCTTCACCGAGCCGGCCGTGATGATGTGCAGCGCATCGCCGGGGTCGCCCTGGTGGAAGACGACCTCGTTGCGACGGAAATGACGGTGCCGCAGGCTGCGTCCGACCTCGGAGAGCACCGGATCCGAGCAGGGGGCGAAGAGCGGGCATGCCCGCAGTCGCTTGACCGCCTCGCGTTCGTCAACAACAGACATTGGCAGCCGCAGTGTACGACGCCATTCCACGGGCGCCATCGGTACACTCGCAGGCCGAGTGACCCCCTCGATTCCGGTCGTCCGCAGCGATGCCCACCTTGCCCATTCCGGGCTGATCGAGCTGGCCGGCGGCCGGCCGATTCCGTGCTGGGAATCACCTGACCGCGCACTGGCCATCGAGGCCGCGCTGCGCGCGGATGGACGCTTCGTCTTCGAGGCCCCGACCGAGCACGGTCGGGAGCCGATCCTGGCGGTCCACGACCCCGACCTGCTCGACGTAATCGAGCATGCCTGGACCGATGGGCTGGCGGCCGGCGCGACCGACGGCTCGCGCCCGCTGATCCCCGACACGTATCTGCTTGGTTCATACGCGGGCGGCATGGCCCTCCACGGCCTCCCGGCGAGCCGCCATCTGCGGCTGGGCGCCTACCTGTTCGACACAGCTACGCCGATCGTGGCGGGGACCTGGGGCGCCGCCCGGGCGGCGGTGGATGTGGCCCTCAGCACGGCGCAGCGCGTGGTCGGCGGCGCGCCGCTTGCCTATGGGCTCTGCCGCCCGCCGGGGCACCATGCCGCTCGCGGCATGCTCGGCGGCTACTGCTACTTCAACAACGCGGCGATCGTTGCCGAGTGGCTGCGACGCGAGGGCGGTGCCAGGCGGGTTGCCATCCTCGACATCGACTACCACCACGGCAACGGGACACAGCAGATCTTCTGGGAGCGCAGCGACGTGCTGTACCTCTCGCTGCACGCCGACCCGGCGCGCGCCTATCCGTACTTCTCGGGCTACGCCTCCGAGACGGGCGCGGGCGTTGGGATCGGCCGCACGCGGAACTGGCCACTTGCCGCCCGGACCGGGATCGACGGCTACGCGACCGCGCTGGAAGAGGCGCTGGCGATGGTCGAGGCATTCGCCCCCGACGCGCCGCTGGTCATCTCGGCGGGATTCGACACCTTCGAGCGCGACCCGATCGGTGACCTGGCGCTGCACACCCCCGACTATGCCGAGATCGGACGCCTGATCGCGGCGCTCGGGATGCCGACGATCGTCCTCCAGGAGGGCGGCTACGCGCTGGACGCGCTGGGAGCCAATGCGCTGGCCCTGCTGAGCGGCGTTTCCGGATCGTGAGCGCACTGGCCCGCGGCGGCCGGCCACTCTGGCCGGCCTACCTGGCGACCTTCCTGTTCACGCTCGGCCAATGGTCGTCCGGCGTGGCCATCCCACTGCATGTCGGCGCGCTCGGCGGTTCGCTCACCGATGCGGGGACGATTGCGGCGGTCCGCTTCGGGCTGGGGGCCGTCTTCAGTCTCCCGTTCGGCGCCGTCGCCGATGCCTGGGGAACTCGCCGCACGCTGACCGTCGCGGTGGTCGGCAGCGCGCTCACCAACCTCGTCCCACTCCTCGCCCAAGCGAGCGGCAGCCTGGCGCCGCTGTACGGCTGGGCGATCCTGTCGGGGATCAGCTCATCGCTCTTCCTGCCGGCGCTGGGCGCCTACGTGGCAGGTAGCGCCCGGGAATCAAGCCGGGGATCGGCATTTGGCTGGCTGACCTTCGGGACCCACACCGGGATCGCCGCGGGGCCTGCCGTGGGAGGGCTGATCTGGCAGCACTTCGGGATCGTGCCAACGTACCTGGTAGCCACGGCCCTGGCGACGGCGGCACTGGTGGGACCGATCCTGCTGAGCGGTTCGGTCCGCACGCGGGTCGATCTCCGGGCCGTGCCGGCCATGGTTGCCCGGGTCGGACGCGATCGCGTCGTGCTCGGGTGCTGGCTGGCCGCCTTCGGGATCGGGCTGCCGTGGGGCGCGGTGAGCGGCCTCTTCCCGCTCTTCGGGACCTCGATCGGATTGGCGGCGGGCTCGATCGGCCTCCTGCTGGCGCTCCAGTCGATCACCAACGGGATCTCGCGCGTGCCGCTCGGCAGGCTCATCGACCGACGCGCCATCCCTCCCGTGGCGGCGGCGGGTGGATGCGTGGCCTACGCCGCGATCACCGCGTTGCTCGGGCTGCAGACCGGCCCACTGGGAATCGCCGCGGTCTTCATGACCGGCATCCTGGCGCTGGCGTTGACCCTGATGCTGATCCAGGTGGTGATCAGCGAGCGCGCCCCGGTAGAGCTGCGGGCGACCGGGCTGGGCGGCTATTCGACCGCCCTCTCGGCGGGGCTGGGGATCGGGCCGTTCGTGGCCGGTGCCGCGGCACAGTCGAACGGCTTCGGAATCGGCTACGCGAGCGTGGCCGGCCTCGGTGTGCTGGTAGCCGTTGTCGCGACCGGCATGCTGCTGGGCGCCCGACGCGAGGCTCAGCCCGGCGGCTGACCGCCTATCCGGCGAGGATCTCCGCGAACTTGACCGGATCGACGTTCCCGCCGCTGATGACGATCACCCGGTGGTCGTCGCCGGGGAGCTGCGGTGCGGCGCCGGAGAGGTGCGCCGCCATGCCTGCGGCTCCCGACGGCTCGACGACCAGGCGTGCCCGCGCCGCGAGCTGACGCATCGCGTCGGCCATCTGCTGCTCGCTGACGGTGACGATCTCGTCCATGAAGCGGCGCAGGTGCAGGAACGGGAGCCAGCCGAGCTTCTCGACGCGCAGGCCATCGGCCATCGTCCGGGTGGTGAGCGAGCCATCCCAGCGCACGATCTCGCCCTTTGCGAGCGACTCGCGCGCGTCCGCCGCAAGCTCCGGCTCGACGCCGATCACCCGCGCATGCGGAGCCAGCGCCTTCACCGCGGTCGCGATTCCTGCCGACAGGCCGCCGCCACTCACCGGGATGAGGACGCTGGTCACCTCGGGGAGGTCCTCGCCGATCTCCAGCCCGCAGGTGCCCTGACCGGCGATGATGCGCCTGTCGTCGTAGGGCTCGATCATGACCCGGCCGTCGCGCGCGACCAGCTCCAGGGCGATTGCGTGCCGCTCCTCTCCCGTCCGCCCCGCCAGGACGATCTCTGCCCCATCGCGGCGGACGCCCTCCACCTTCACCGGCGGGGCATCCTCGGGCATCACGATGGTGGCGTGTGCACCCAGCAGTCGCGCCGCGCGGGCCACCGCCTGCGCGTGGTTGCCCGAGGAATAGGTGACCACGCCACGGGTGCGCTCTTCGTCGCTGAGCGAGGCGACGGCGTTGTAAGCGCCCCGCATCTTGAACGCGCCGACCGGCTGCAGGCTCTCGGGCTTGAGGAAGGTTCGGTCGTCCCAGCGCAGGAGCGGCGTGTGGAGGGCAACGCCGCGGATCCGCTCGGCGGCGGCGCGGATCTCCTCGATGGTCACCAGCTCCAGGCCGTCGAGCTGGTCGGCGTGCTCCTCGAGGTGCCCGACGACGAAACGCTCGACGATGGCAGGCAGCGTCATCTCGCCAAGGGTCGGGTGCAGGCACCGAGCCGTCCAGGCCGCGTCGGGCTGGCCGCGCAGCATGGCGCTGATCTCCCCGAGCTGGGAGGTCACCCGGCGCAGCAGCTCCGCCGGATCCGTCCGCCGTTCACGCTCGATGGCGGCGATACGACCTGGATCGGCCCTGGTGCGGCCAAAGGGGATCGGCTCGTCGGCGCCCTCCGCGCGCGCAGCAAGCAGATCCCGGATCTGCTCCAGCCAGTAGCCGGGGAACTCGGCGAGGTGGGCCCACACCTGTCCCGCCTCCCAACGTTCGCTGGCACCGGGATCGGGATCGGTCAATCCGGCGGGCAGCGGCCGCGCTGCGTGGTCGACGAGCCGTCGCTCGGCGGCCGCCAGGCGGGACAGGAACGGTGTCTCCAGCTCGGCGCTCACCGGTTCGCGGGCCGTTCGACAATAGGGTTGGTGAGGGCTCCGAGTCGGTCAACCGTAAGCGTCACGACGTCTCCAGGCTGAAGGTAGCGCTTGAGGATCTCATCCTTGACCTCGAGCAAGCAACCGGTGCCCACCGTGCCCGAGCCGATCAGGTCGCCGGGGCGCAGCCGCACGTCCGCGCTGGCGCGGGCGATCATCTCGCCGAAGCTGAACTGCGCGCTCGACCAGCTGCCCCGTGACAGCTCGACACCGTTGACCTTGGCGGTCATCTCCAGGTCGTATCCCTTTGGCTTTCGTGCATCGGCCAGCTCATCGGGGGTCACCAGCCAGGGGCCGATCGAAGTCGCAAAATCCTTCCCCTTGGCAGGCCCCAGGCGGACCGCGGTTTCCTCGCGCTGGAGGTCGCGCGCCGACCAGTCATTGAAGATCATGTACCCGCCGACCGCCTCCTCCGCGGTGGACGAGCCGAGGTCGCGAGCCGGCGTGTCGATGAGCGCGGCCACCTCCAGCTCGTAATCGAGCTCCTGCGACGCAGCCGGGCACCAGATCGGCTCGTCGGGACCCCGGATCTCGCTCACGTTGCTGAAGTAGAAGATCGGGATCCGGTACCAGGCCTCCGGCACCGTGCCGCCACGTCGTTCCCACATCGTCCGGACGTGGCCTTCGAAGGCGTAGAAATCGCGCAGCGAGGGCGGCCGCAGGATCGGTGGACCGAACTCCAGATCAGCGGCGTCGAGGACCGCTTCGTCGTCATCGGCCGCCTGGCCATAGCCCTCCACCAGCTCTGCAAGGGCCTCGACGCGGAGGCCGCGCCCCAGGTGGTCATCCAGGGTGGTCACCGACTGGCGGAAGAGCGGCGAGTTGTGCGCTCGGCGGGGATCCTCGACCAGCAGGCCCTGGCGCGCGTCTTCAAGGTCGAGCCAGCGTCCGGGGTTCGAGCCGGGTTCGCGGGCAGCAGCCAGGCGCCACGGTGACCCGTTGGGGGAGTTTCGCTCCCGAACGTGGGCGATCTTCATCGTCCGCGAGTCTAGCGGCTCGATGCTTCCAGGCCTATGAACAGGGCAGGTCGCGTGACACAATCGCGCGATCCGCCCACCGGAGAGAGGCAGGTTCAAGTGTCCCGGCTTCAGCACAAGCGGTTCGACCACCCCGATGAGGTCCGCCCCTACGAGGGCGGCCGCACCGAGATCTTCGAGATGGACGACTTCGTGATCGGCCGGATGATCATGGAGCCGGGCTGGACCTGGCAGACGAATGTGAAACCGATTGCGGGGACCGATCGGTGCATGTACCACCATCTTGGCTTCGTCGTGTCCGGGGTGCTCCACATCCGCATGGCGGACGGCAGCGAGGCCGACCTCGGGCCCGATGAGATGTACGAGATCCCGCCGGACCACGATGCCTGGGTGGTCGGTGATGAGGCATGGGTGTCCATCGACTTCCGCGGCGCCCGCTCCTATGCGCGGCCGGTGGCCGCCAGCGGCGACCGCATCCTGGCCACCGTCCTGTTCACCGATATCGTCGATTCCACCCCCACCCTGCAACGAATCGGCGACGCCGCCTGGCGCGACCTGCTGGCGCAGCACAACGAGCTGCTGCAGTTCGAGCTGGACCGCTTTCGCGGGCGCCAGGTGAAGAACACCGGCGATGGGATCGTGGCCCTCTTCGACGGGCCCGCGCGGGCGGTTGAATGCGCCGCGGCGATGGTGCGCCGGGTGCGCGATACCGGTCTCCAGATTCGCGCCGGGCTGCATACCGGCGAGGTGGAGTTGGTGCCGGACGACGTCCGTGGCGTTGCAGTGCATATTGCCGCCCGGATCATGGCCATGGCGGGCCCGAGTGAAGTCTTCGTGTCAGGTGTCACCAACGAACTCCTGGCCGGATCGGGCCTGGCCTTCGTGTCTCGGGGGCGCCACGCGCTGAAGGGAATCGAGGGCGAGCGCGAGGTGTTCGCGCTCCAGCCGGAGTAGCCAAGGCGCCCTCGGCGGTCAGCCAGGAATCGGCTCGCAGCGGTCCTCAACGAAGACCTCCGCGGCGCGGACCTGGTCATTCATCGCGCGGTTCCAGTCCGCGACCGGCACGAGCCCGGCGCATCGCAGCAGCTCGATCTTGCCGGAGCCTAACTTGTCGAGTCTGGCGTCGTGGGCGATCCGAATGTCCCCCGGACCGAAGACCGCATACGTCCGCACGATCGGGTCGCCCTCGATAGTGGTCAAGCGGCTGACGAACTGGGCGCGGCTTCCGCTCTCGAACGCCTCGAGCAGGCATTTGCGACCGTCCGCGTTCGGCTCGGTGCCCATCTGCAGATTCTCGACGCCGCAATCAATGCCGATAGCCGTTGCCGATGGCTCGCCGAAGCCGCAGCCGGCAAGCAGGATGACCGTGCAGGTGGCGATGGCGGTTCGCATGCGACGAGGACGCACACAATGTGTCAAAGATTGCCGCGCTTCTCCTGCTCGCGTTCGATCGCCTCGAACAGCGCCTTGAAGTTGCCGACCCCGAAGCCGCGCGAGCCGTGGCGCTCGATGATCTCGAAGAAGAAGGTGGGCCGGTCCTGCACCGGCTTGGTGAAGATCTGCAGCAGGAAGCCCTCCTCGTCGCGATCGGCCTCGATCCCCAGCTCCTCGAGGGTGTCCATCGGCACGCCGACATCGCCGACCCGATCGGGCAGCGACTCGTAGTAGGCGTGGGGCAGGCCCAGGAACTCGACGCCGCGAGAGCGCAGGACGCGCACGGTGTCGACCATGCTCTCGGTGCGCAGCGCGATGTGCTGGGTGCCCGCATCGAGGTAGTAGTCGAGGAACTCCTGGATCTGGCTCTTGCGCTTGCCGGCGGCGGGCTCGTTGATCGGGAACTTGATCCGGCCGTTGCCGTTCTGCATGACCTTGCTCATCAGCGCGCTGTACTCGGTGTGGATCACC
>JANMPX010000144.1:0-17613 GCA_031370085.1 Chloroflexota bacterium
GTGCTGCCCTTGTTGACGCCTTTCCCGAGGCCCGGCCCGGCGAACGTGGCCAGCTTCACGGGGGGGCCCCAGGTCAGGCCACCGTTGGTCGAGCGGGAGACGAAGAGACCAACCCCACCCTTGGGCGCGGCCGCGGTACCGTACTTGTAGCCGTAGCAGGCGAAGTAGGCGGTGCCATCGGGCCCGAAGGTGACGGCCGGGTCACCGGCGAAGTCATAGGGTCCATTGCCCGGGTACTCGTCGCCCTTGTTGTTCCAGCGCGTGATGCCGGGGATGAACGAGTTCGTCGACCAGTGCTGGCCGCCATCAAGGGATCGGGCTACCCCGCATCCCTCGTTGCGGTTCCAGTCGTTCCAGCCGGTGATCACGTTGAGCTGGTTCGCCGGGTTGTGGGCGATCGTGATCTCGTTGTTGGTGTACAGGTCGCTGCTGGCATTGACGACTGAACCGATGATGGTGGTGGCAGCCGCCGGCTGAACGGCTACGGCCAGCAGGAGGATTGCGGCGAGGACGGGGCGAAGGCTTCGGAGCATCGGAGGATTCACCTCGTGGGGAGACTGAGCCGGATGGCTCGAGCGGCCATGAGTCTACGCCCGAGGTGCCGCGTGGCCATCCTCGCGCCTCAATTCGTGGCGCGCGGACGCACCACGACTCCCGGATGGTGTTGACCACCAGCACCGATCCCTCGCCCTGCAATTCATCCCTGTGACGTGCAAGGATCCCCGGACACAGCGGGCAGACCCAGGTCGCTACGTACCACGCCGGCCGCCCGGGCAGATGTCGAGTTTGCGACCTTGATGTCGCGGAATGCCTCGTTGAACGCGACCAACGTTGCTGCCTGGGCCGCCACCCGTGCGGCCGCCTGGTTGGCAGCAATTGCGTGGATGAGGTCTCGGGAATCCCTCGCAATCTCCGAGGGCCAATTGATCGCGCGCAAGCTGCCGGCGAAAGCCCCAAGGCTGGCAGCATCATCCGCAGCTCCCTGCGTGAGGTCGTCGAGTGAGGCGCCAGGAATGAGCAGAACAGCGTTGAAGGTGCAGTTCGCCTCGTTCAAGGGAGTCACGAGCTCGAGGTAGGTCGCCGCGATCGCCTGCAGTTGTGCGGATGGCGCTGGACCGTCGACGGCGGCGCATGAGCTGAGCGCTCCGACGATTGTGGCGACCACCAGGATCCCGATCCAACGACGGTGTTTGGTGGGCGACACTGGACTCGCCCCAACGCCAGTGACCTCATGGCCCGTGCGGATCATCCGACGCGACAATTGGCTTCGTGCTGCGGGCTGTTAGGCGCCTGAGATCCACACCCGAGAGCGCGGTTTTGCTCTCCCGGCCATAGCGTCCGCCGACGTCCGTCGATGCCTCCGCCACGCTCAGGGTAGCCGATCTGGCAGGGCCACTGACCGGGGATCATCCGCCCCTGTTGCTACCGGCGATGCTACCGATTCGGCCCGGGGATACCCGCGCCGCAGGAGTTGGTCACCCACTGGCCGACGCCCGGCGTCCTCGTCCCACTGCCGAGTCTGCAGCCGCACCTCGACGTCCACCAACTGGCCCTTGGACAGGTGCAAACGGCGGGTTAGTAGACCAGCCTCCTGGGTGCACCCCCGTTGTAGCGGTGGCCGTATTGCTTGTCGAAACCACCCCGCCATTCCGGACCGGTCGCGAGCGACGAGGCTTCCTAGCATTACCCGCTTACAACGCGTTGGCTTCCATCAGGTCCTTCAGGTTGTTGAGATCGCTCTGAAACTGCCGCTTGGCAATGCTCACGATGAGCGGCTCGGCCAACTTGAAGAAGCCGCCTGGCTCCGCCTCAATGGTGAAGTTGACTCGTGTGTCGCCTTCAATCTGCTCAAAGGTCATCGAACCTTGGAACGGGAACGGTCCCGACTTGCTCTTCTCGGCGAATTTGCGGTTCGGCTCGAACTCGGTGACCTCCGATTCACTTTCGATGCGCCGACCAAGAAGCTTGGTGACGGAGCGCGACGTTGTGCCGACGCCGATGGGCCCCGCCGACGTGATCTTGGACTCGAGCGAGCCCGATGACCACTTCGGCCTGTTCTCGAAGTTGATGATCACGGCGAAGACGTCCTCGACGGGGCGCTTGATGGTGGTGCTGACTTCGGCTTTTGCCATGACTCGAATCCTCCAAACTCTCGGGGGCAGGGATGGGGAAGCTTCGCGCTCACGACCCTCGCCGTTATACACCCTGATCTGCGCGGCGTCGGCGGCTCGACGAAAGAGGATGCCACGTCTGAACCAAATGACGGACGCCCGGGAGTCGTCGTCCCACTGGCGTATCTGCAGGCGCCCTTCGATGTCGATCCGCTGTCGCTGGCTGAGGTGCAAACGGCGGGTTAGCAGCCTAGGGCCGTGCTGGCGCGTCACCCTACAGACTCGTCCTCGAGCCATGGGCGCTACACGTCCGGTGGCTCGGGAGGGCCCAGGCCTTCCGCCATGATGTTCATTGGCGGCCGCGAGCGCGCGGACTCCCCTTCTTCCTTCAGCAAGTCCTCCCAGCCGCAGGCCTCGCAGCGCTCAACATCGCCGGACTCAGTACCGAATTCTGGGCGGTAGTCCGACGTGACCCGGTAGGACGAGCATTGCAGGCACCGGTCCGGCTCGCCGCTCTCCTTTCGCAGGATCGCCGTCGCGAACTGGCCGAGGGTGTGCTGCGTCGCCTCGACCGAGAGGTTGCCGTCGAGGCGCGTCGCGGACTTCGCGTGCGTCAGCCAGCCAGCGAGCTCCCAGGTCGACTTCGAAATCGCCTTTAGGTGGCCGCGCACGCGGTCGCCGCGGCTTCCCGGCGCCGCCCAGTCCGCGATGTGCTCAGCCCAGTGGACGAAGTCAGACGCCTTCGGCTCCTCCGAGCCGGCGGGGACCATCTCCGGCTTCGCCACATCCTGGGCAAACGAGACGAGCGCCTCGCGGCAGCTCGCAGAATTACCCGGCAGCGGCGTGCGCGTGCTCGTCGTTGCGTATGCGAGCCGCTGGGCACGCGATGAGTTCGATGGCTTTAGCACACTCAAGCAACTCCACGATGCAGCTGGATGCCTCGTCGTGGCCGACAAGGCGCTGCTATCGACAGACGAGGGACGGTTCACCGAGCTCGCACGGGAGATCGTCGAGGCCGCCCACTACAGCCGCGAGCTGAGCCGCAACATCAAGGACGGCATCGCCGAGAAGCTTCGCATCCGGCGCGACGTTTGGAGCCATCCGCTGCTGGGCTTCCAACGAGCTGGAGAGCACAGAACCATCCAGCCGGATCCTCAGACAATGCCGACTGCAGTCCGTGCCTTCGAGCTCGCAGCGGGGGGCGCCTCAGACCAGTCAATCGCCGACCAGCTCGGAGTCACACTGTGGCGGATCCGAGGCGCTTTGCGCTCCCCTCTCTACGCCGGCAGGCTTCCGGACGGATCGCCAACCACGTTCCCCCAGGCCGTCGCCCAGGCGACCTGGGAAAGCGCGCAAGCCGAGCGCCGACGTCGCGCCACATCGGGACACCATCCCAGACAGCGTACCTACCCGCTGAGCGACCGCGGACCGCTGGTGTGCGACTCTTGCGATCGCCCGTTGAAGGGCCGTGCCCGCTACAAGCGAGGCGGCGCCATGCGGTACTACCGACACGATGACAACTGCAGCGCGTGGCCGTCGGCTGACGCGGGAGCGGAACAGCTCGAGGAACAGGTTGGTCAGCTACTCGACGGCGCCAAGCCGAATCGTGAGAGTGCCGCCCGCATTCGAGCTGCGCTGGAGTCTCCGCCGCCTGCGATCGATCAAATGCACCTGGCGCGCATTGAACGCGAGCTTCGCGAGCTTGCTTTCCAGCTGATCGATCCGCACAGCCGCAGCCGCGAATCGATCCTCGCGGACATCGACCGCCTGCAGGCCGAACGCCTCACGGTCCAAGGGCAGCCGGTAGAACGGGCGACCGTGCAGCCGGACGAGGCTCTCGATTACCTCAATGACCTCGGCAGGCTCTGGCGACAGACCAGTGACGAGGGCAGACGTGCCCTCGCCTCGAGCGTTTTCGCGCGCCTGGGGGCCATCGGAGGCGACTCGCGTCAGCTTCACGACCGCCGCCACCCGGCACTCGGACGGATCGTGAGCGTGGAGGCCACGGATCATGCAGAGCGCCGGGGCCTTGTGCTGGCACTCCCGGCGCGTCTAGAGGTCATTGTGGTGGGCGACACTGGACTCGAACCAGTGACCTCTTGCATGTCAAGCAAGTGCTCTAACCAGCTGAGCTAGCCGCCCTCGGGGGAGGCATTGTGCCCGAGTCGCCCGACGGTGGTCAACTTGCCGGGCGGCGGCCGATCAGGTGGGCGGCCGTGCCGAGACCCACGATCGCCAGGACCAGCATCAGAAGCTGCTCGCCGCCACCGGTCGCAAACAGGAACGGGGCGAAGAACCACCAGCCCGAGAAGACGAAAAAGAAGATGAGCAGCAGGGTGATCCCCCACAGGGCTGTTGCGACCACGCGGCGGATGGTCCAGATCATGACCAGCTACCAGTCGACGGTCACGCAAGGTTCGTCGCCGATCACCCAGGCGAGGTGGCCGGAATGGATCTCGAGGTAGTCGCCGGCCTGCCCGATCGTCTCGGTGCCGTCGTCCATTCGGTAGCGAATCCGTCCGGAGACGATGTACTCGCGGTGATCCATCGGACAGGAATCCTCGCCGGCCATCGGCTTGACGAACTCTTCCCAGCTCCAGCCGGGCTGCATGGCCGAATGCATGACCATGTTGTCGCCCACCTGAACGATCCTGGTGACGCTGCCATCGTCGGATGGGTAGGACTCGTCGGGCTCCTCGAACGTGCGCCGGACAATGCCTTCCACGTCGCTCACCGCTTCCAGTCCGTCGAGAGCGGAACCACGCCCAGCACCCGGTGGATCTCATTCCGGTAGCGCACGCCGGAGGGATGGCGCTCAAGCCACGTCAGGTAGTCCGGGTCCATGCCTGCCAGCTGCTCGATCGTGTACCCGGCGTAATGCCCGAAGTCGAGCCGGGTCGGGTCGAATGAGCTGGCGAGCGGGGCCTCTCCCGGACCGACCGGCTGCGCGGACCCATCTTCGATTCGGAAGGCCTGGGCCTCGCCCTCACCGTCCTCCACCATTGCCTCCTGTCGTGCCTTGACGGAGCCTGGCTGATTGGCGCGATCCTACCCCTGCCGCTGCAGTTGTGCACGTCGATCCGTGCCGTTCAGGAGCGATGCACCTCCTGGCCGCCGACCAGGGTCAGGTCCGCGCGGGCATCGGCCAACCGCTCGTCGGCCGCCAGCAGGGTCGCAAGGTCCACATTGAGGACCGCCAGGTCGGCATGGGCGCCGATACGCAGATGCCCCTCGTCGCTGCATCCGAACGCCATTGCCGGCCCGATCGTATACGCGGCCAGCGCCTCCGCCGAAGTGACCGCTTCCTCGGGACGCCAATCGGGCACCGCGTCGGTGGGAAACCGGCGATGAACGCCGGTGAAGATGCCGAGCCATGGATTCGCCGATTCGATGGGTGCATCCGACCCAAAGGCAAGCCGGCCACCGGCTCGTGCGATCGAACGCCAAGGATAGGCTGCCGATGCCGAGGAGCCCCACAGCTCGTCTGCGAGGCTCCGGTCCGAGGCAGCGTGGGTCGGCTGCACGCTGGCTGTGACGCCAAGTGCAACGAGCCGCTCGATATCCGACTGGCGCACGAGTTGGAGGTGCTCGAGCCGGTCTGGCGGCGCATCCACCGCCCGAGCGGCTGATCCTGCCAGCGCGTCGAGAACGGTGGCCACTGCCCGGTCGCCGATGGCATGAATGGCGAGCGCGATCGCGGCCGCCCTGCCGCGGGCAATGATCTCTCCGAGGGCTGCAAGGTCAAGCCGCAGCATGCCCCGGTCATCGCCGTCCGGGTAGGGCGTGAAGACGGCCGCCGTGCGGGAGCCGAGTGCGCCATCGGCATAGACCTTGGCCCAGCCGAGTCGCAGCGTGTGACTGCCGGGAATCGGCATCCCGGTGCGCCAGCCGAGGGCCGCCGCTCCGTCGATCGCGTCACTCGGCAGGTTGACCGTCAGCCGCAATCTGCCGTCAATCCGGAAGCCTGCGACCAGGAGACGCGACGCTCGCTCACCCAGGAACGCGTACTCCCCCACCCCGCCGTCTGCTGTGGTGTCGCCCGCGTCAGTGGCACCGGTCACGCCACGGCTGGCGAGCTCGGCGACCACTTCCCCCAGCGCCGCATCCAGGGCGCGCCCGCCGAGGCGCTCCGCAACCGTGTCCACCAGGTCGGTGGCGCCTTCCCGCAGGACACCGGTCAGCTGGCCGGTCGGATCACGCTCGATGCGCCCAGCGGAAGGGTCGGGGGTGTCCACCTCGAGGCCTGCCGCGGCCAGAGCCATCGGGGACGCCCACGCCGAATGCCGATCGTGGCTGTAGAGCACGCACGCGCGCCCGGCGCAGATGATGCGGAGCCGGTCTGGCGCGCCCGACTGCATCACTGCCTCGGACCATCCCCCGCCGTGGATCCAGTCACCCGGCGCGGATCTGGTCACCGCAGCGCTGACACGTGACAACAGCTCCGCGGCATCGCGCGCGCCATCGAGGTCAACGTCCCGGCGAGCGTGCGCCATCGCGACAAGGTGCAGGTGGAAGTCGTGGATGCCCGGCACCACCGCCGCGCTTCCCGCATCGATCACCCGCGCTCCGCGGGCAGCGGCCGTCCGCACCTCGTTGGCGCGCCCGACCATGACCACCCGCCCCTCCGCCAGCCCGATCGCTTCGACCGTTTCGAGTCCGTCCGGCCCCGCCGCAACGACCACCTGACCGATGAGCACCGTGGATGGGCGTGGTGGCTTCAAGAGTGCTGTCGGGGTGCGTTGCGCGGCGTCTGGCTGAAGACCTGGCTCGGCTGGCCGAAGGCGATCCGGGCCAACGCGGCAGGGACCACCAGCAACCAGTGCGAAAGGAAAAGCGAACCGCGAGCCGCGTGTCCGACCAGTGCCAAACCTCGATCTCCCTGCGCAGCGAGGCCGGCCAGCGCCAGCAGGAAGCTGCCGGTTCCGTAGGCGACGAAGAGCGACAGTGGCACGGTCCAGTCGGCCGGCTGCGGCAACGGGATGGTTGCCACGCTGGCAACCAGCGCCGCGAGGAAGAGCGGCGGGATGACGAACTCGCCACTGAACGCGAGGAAGTCGAGCTTTCGGGTGATGGGCAGATCCGCGCGGCCGACAAGTGCCGGGCCTTGCTCCATCAGCCGGCGCAATCCGCCCTCCGCCCAGCGCAGGCGCTGCCGCCAGAGCGCTCCAACCTGCTGTACGGCCTGTTCGGCCAGCTGAACCTGGGGAGCCAGTGCCACGTGCTCGCCCGCCGTCACGAGCCGCGTCGACAGGTCGAGATCTTCGGTCAGGGCGTAAGGATTCCAGCCGCCGACCTCCTGGAGCGTGGAGCAGTAGATGAACATCCCGTTGCCGCGCAACTCCGCGGTCCCGGTGCTGGCCCGACGCCCGCATTGGCTGGCCATGTCCATCAGCTGCTCGGCATCCTGCGCCGCCGGCAGCCATCCTTCAGCGGAATTGCTCGCGCGACGCTGAGCCTGGATGGCGGCGCCCGGATCGGCCTGCCAGGCGCGCATCAGGCGATCGACGAAATCCGGTGGCACGCGGCTATCGGCATCCATCACGCCGACCACCTCGCCACGAACCAGGGGCTGGGCGAAGGCAAGCACGGCCGCCTTTGTTCGTGGGCCGACCCTCGTCTCACGACGGATGACGCGCACGCGGTCACCGGCCATGCCCGCGGCCGCAAGAGCCCGCTCACCCGTGCCATCGTGCGAGCCGTCGTCAACCACCAGCACGTCGAACCGGGGGGCGCCGTCATCGGCATATCGCTGAACAACCAGGTCGCCGACCACGCCGGAGATGACGCCCGCTTCGTTGCGAGCCGGGACCACAACCGTGACCCAGGGCCGGACACCCGATGGCTGGCCCGCTTCGTCGTGGAGCGGTTGCAGGGCGGCGAGCATGGTTCTCCAGCCGCACCAGGCGAGGTAGCCGACATACAACATCGACAGGCCGACGGCCCCCTGCAGCAATCGAGCGGCCAGCGTGAAGTTGATCGTCAGCCAGGCGATCAGCCCGGAAATGACCAGGACCGAGGCGGCGAGCAGCCTACTGGCCATGCAGATCGGGTGTCTCGGCGGGTCCTGCCGCGGAGCTGTGGAGCCCGGCCGCACGGTTGCGGCGCCACGAAGCGATCCCAAGCCCCAAGGTGATCAGGCCGAGTATGGCCATTACCACCGGAATGCCGGCCCCGGGGAAGACCTTGTTCAGCAGGTCCGCGGCGACCGGAGCGACCAGCACCGGCAGGAAGGAGGCGACCGAGAGGAGCGTGTTGAGGATCCCGAAGATCCGCCCGCGGACCTCGACCGGCAGGTCTTGCTGGAGCTGGGTCTGGGCGGGAATCGCCACGAAGGCATACTCCACGCCCGCGGTCACCGCGATGAGCACAACCAGGGCAATGAGCGAGATGATCGGGGCGAGCGCCTCGGGGAGCCCCTGCTCGAGCGGATGGACTGCGGGACCGAGCAGGATCGTCGCAGGCTTCACCAGCGCCAGGGCAACCAGGGTGATCCCCATTGCCACCAGGCCGGCGTCAATAAGCAGTCGATTGGGCACGTGACGCCCGTACGCGTTGAGAAACAGGATCCCCGTCACCGCCCCCAGACCGGCCGGACCCATCACGAAGAAGAAGTCGGACGGGCGCAGCCGCAGGATGTCGGTCGAAAAGCCCGGGCCGATCGCGCCCATCACCGCAATCAGGCTGGCGGCGATCCCCAGGTACGCGAGCGACCAGGCGATATGCCGATGCTGGCGCACGAATTCGATTCCCTCGCGCAGCTCATCGACGACTGCGCGCAGGGCGCGCCCAGCTCCAACACGCACCTCGCTGCTCGCCTCGGGTGGCACCTTCGCCAACGGGACGATCGCGAGGGCGGCGAGGGCAAACATGGCCGCCACCACCACGTAGACCGTGCCGACTCCGCTGGTCGTCAGCAGCAGCGGACCGAGGAATCCGAATCCGATCGCGAAGGTCGCGTTGACGGTGAGCACGAAGATCGAGTTGGCAGCCATCAGGTGCTTACGCTCCACGAGGCGCGGAATCGCGGTCAGTTCCGCGGGCACGAAGAAGGCAGTCACCGTTGCCACGAACAGGTTGATCACCAGGATCAGGGGCACGTTGCTGCCGACCAGCAGGAACAGGACGATGCCACCGGCACGCAGCGAGTTCGCGGCAAGCATGATCAGCCGCGCGTCGCTGCGCTCGACAAGGACGCCGGCGAGGGCGCTGAAGGCGACCGCGGGCACCAGGAAGGTGAGGATCAGCACCGCGGTCGCGGTGTTCGAGCCGGTGGCGGCGAACACGGTGCCCATCAGTCCGGCGAGCACCATGTTGCTCGCCAGCTGGCTGAGCACCTGCGCCGTCCACAACAGCACGAAGCCCCGATTGCGAAAGACGGTGCCGGCGCCCGACAGGTCAGGGCTCGACAGGTCGGGCGGCAGCTCCAGGTGGGCCATCGGCTAGCTGCGCGGCTCCGGTCCGCGCGCCGCGTAGCCGGTGAAGCGCCGCTCGACATCCAGCCGGTCCATCAGGATGCGGTGCTCACAGCCGGTGCAGATCAGGCCGATGTCGGCCCCCAGTCGCGCGACCCGAAACTCATGGCTCCCGCACGGGTGCGCCTTTCGCAGGCGAACGACGTCGTCGATGCGCAGCTCGACGACCGCCACGTTCAGCTCGCCCCCTCGTTGGCCGTCGCGCCGGTAAACGCGAAGCGCTCAACCTGCAGGGCGGGCACCCGGGCAAAGATGCCCGAATACTCGGCGGCCACGAGCCGGGTCTCCGCGCCGATCCCCTGGATGCGATGGAAGGCCTCGGGGATCGACTGGGTGAATCGCAGGTTGCGGATCGGCTTCCCCAGGCGACCCCCCTCGATGAGGAAGGTCCCGTCCTTGGTCATGCCGGTCAGAATCCCCCGCTTGGCGTGCACGATGTTCACGTAATGGAAGCGCGTCACCCACACCCCGCGCTCGATGCCGGCGAGCATCGACTCCTTGGACCGCGACCCGGCCGCCATGAACAGGTTCCAGGCGGTTGGCCCCCACACGTTCGGCGCGGGAAGGCCGTGGCCGGTCGAGGTCGTGCCGGCGCGGCGCGCGCTGGCCGTGTCGTGCACCACGGCCTTCGCCACCCCGTCGGTGATCAGGCCGACCCGCTGCTTGGGCACCCCCTCGAAGTCGATGGCGGACGGCATGCCACGCGGGTCGAGTCCGTCGTCCCAGACCGTCACGTTGCTGCCCATCACCTGCTGGCCGATCTCCATGAAGGAACGTCCCTCCTCCACCGCAAGGGCGGAGAAGCCCATCCAGGAGAGGTACTCCAGGATGGTGGCAACCGCGTATTCCTCCAGGATCACGGTGTATTCGCCGGGCTCCAGGTCGACGGCGTCGGTCCCGCGCGACGCCTTCTCGGCTGCCTCCTCCCCGACCGCAGCTGCGTCGACGGTCCGTGCGTCGGCCCCGGTCGCCTGGGCATAGCCCGACGCACCACGCCCATCGAGCATCACCGTGAGCAGCTTCGCCTGGGTCGCGGCGTGACTGTTCCACAAGCCACGGCTGTTGGCGACCGCCAGGGTCGAGACATCGGTCGAGAAGGCTCCGCTCACCTCGAGTCCGAATGGGTCTCCAGCGGCGATGACCGAGCGGGCCCCGGCTGCCCGCAGCGTCGGGTCCGCCTGAGCGGTCGCTTCGACGTAGCCAAGCCCGTCCGGATAGACAGCCACGGCCGGGTCGGCCAGCGGCGACGCGTCAGGGTTGGGGGTCGCCCGTCGACAGATCGCCGTGGCGCGCGCCACCACCTCGCGCAGTCCCTCGCCATCGAGCCGATTGGTCGTGGCCACCCCGGTCCGCCCATCCTGCATCACGCGCAGGCGCAGGGTCGCATCGTGCTCAGCCACGTTCTGGTGAATGCGCGAATTGGCAAACCGCGTGAGGGCCGCGTCACGACTGGTGAAGAGCGCCTCGGCCTCGCCGCCGCTGACCAGCTCCAGCGCCGTCGCCAGCAGGGCTTCGAGGGCCGGTCGGTCCCAGCGCCGGCCATTGCTCACTGGCCCACCCCTACCCGGACCCCGTGGAAGCGGGCCGGCGAGGCGCCGTGACCGACCCGGTGGGTCTGCATCGGCTCGCCCTTGCCGCAATTGGGGACGCCCCACAGGCGCCATTCCTGCGGTCCGCAGATAGCGTCGCAACGACCCCAGAAATCCGGGGTGATGCCGGTGTAGATCGGGTTCTTGACCATCTGCGTCAGGCGGCCATCCCGAATCAGCCACCCGGCCTGGGTGCCGAACTGGAAGTTGAGCCGCCGATCATCGATGCTCCACGAGTGGTTGGTGCTCAGGAAGATCCCCTCCCGGGTATCGGCGATCAAGTCTTCCAGGCTTCCCGCTGCCCCGGGCCGCAGGTTCACGTTGGTCATGCGGATGATCGGGATGACGTTCCAACCCGCGGCACGGCTGCTGCCCATGCTGCGTCGCCCGATGATCGGCGCAGTCTCGCGATTGGTGAGATAGCCGACGAACAGCCCGGCCGACACGATCGGCACGTTCTGCGCGGGAACCCCTTCGTCGTCAAATCCGAACGTGCCGAGGCCGCCGGAGGCGGTGGCATCGGCGTCGATGTTGACCAGCTCGCTGCCGTATTGCAGCGCACCGAGCTTGTCGAGCGTCAGGAAGCTGGTGCCCGCAAAGCTGGCCTCCATGCCGAGCACACGGTCAAGCTCGATCGGGTGGCCGCAGGACTCGTGCACCTGGAGCGCCATCTGCGACGAGTCGATGATGATGGTCATCTCTCCCGCGGGGCAGTCGGGGGCATCGAGCAGGGCAACGGCCTCCTCCGCGATCCGCTGCCCGTGGCCGGCAAGGTCGAGGGCGCGGATCGACTCGAAACCGGCCGCCGCGTACTGTCCGCCGGCCGTGTTCGGGTAGCTGCGCTGCTGGACCTCGCTGTCATTCACCGCGCTTACCTCGATGCCGGCGCCTGCCTCGACCAGCTCCTGCTCGATGCGCGCTCCCTCCGAGGACGCAAACGTCTTCCGCTCGCGCGCGCACTCGATGGTGCCCTGGCGAACGTTGATGCCGGCCACGCGGGCCATTGCCGCATCGGCCTCGAGAAGGATCCTGACCTTGTCGTCGATGGAGACGGCCATCGGATCCTCGACAAACGGGGTGCGGTATGACCCGACCACCGCTGGCGTGTCGTCGAGCACGATCGGTTCGCGCCGCGCGAGGCCGCTGGCACGCGCGATGGCCAGCGCTTCGCGGCTGATGCGTGTCACCTCGGCGGGCTCCAATTCGGCGGAGCCGGCGAATCCCCACGCTCCATCGAGCAGCACCCTGACCCCGAACCCCGCGCTGCGGTCCGATGAGGCAGACCCAAGGACGCCATTCTTCACGGCCAGCGACTCCGTCTCGCGCTCGACGAGGCGGATATCGGCGTATTCGGCACCCGCCTGGTCCGCAGCATCCAGGGCGAGCTCGATCAAGTCGTTCATACCATCCTCGGGCTGGAGGTCACGCCGCCCTGCCACCACACGGGCGCGCATCGCTGCGCACCGCGAAACGCGGCGGTCCTGGGCGGAACGGGCGCCACTCTACGACCGCACGCCCGGCACGGTCAAGGCGCGCTGGTCCCGGCGCAAGGAGCTCACTCCGGGGCCTTGCCGGTGGCCGGCGCCAGCGACAGCTGCGTCGCGGGCAGCCGAACCGACCCTGCCGGGAACAGGTCGATCGTGGCCAGGACGACCAGCTTCAGCTGCGAAATGATGCCGCCGGGGCGCTGGATGGCGGTCGTCAGGCCATCAGGCGAACCGATGGCGCGCAGGACGAAATGCCGCCCGATGTTCACCCCGTCGATGCGAAGGGTGAGGGGTCCCTGCTCGGCAACCGAGAGCGCGGTGATCCGCACCTCGTCGACTGCGATCGCCTCGGCGCCGGCGTTCCGCAGCTCGTTGATCAGGTCGTTGAGGGCGATGGCGTCGAGGTCGCCGTCGACGGTGAGCACGATCCCCTGCCCCTCGACCGCGGCGAGCCCGCCGAAGGCGGTGATCCGCCGCAGATCCTCGCGGCTGACGTCGAGGGCGCTCTGCCCCTGGGAGCCGGCCGCACGATAGGCCCGCAGCTGCTCGCGGATATCGGTCAATCCGGTGCGCAGCTCACGATTGCGACGGGTGAGGGTCTCGATGAGCGTCGAGAGCTCCGGCGCGGACAGGCTGTTGATCTGCGTCGGCCGTTCCTGCGAGCGCAGCTGACCGACACCCAGCATGCCGATCAGCAGTGCGACCGCGAAGAGCGAGGCCTTTGCCACACGTCCGCGCATTACGGAGCCGCCTCGACCGGCACGGCCCAGCGAAACCGCGTGTTGCCCACGAATGCCGGTAGCCTGAGGCTGTCAGATGGCGCGGTCGCGAACTCCAGGCCGAAGACATCGATCCGCTGCGCCACTCTTCCGAGAAACGCCTGGTTGGCCATGAATCGATCTCGCAGTCCGTCGGGGCCGATCGCCTCGATGCGGAAGCGCGGCGAGAGGAAGGCGGTGTTGACCAGGATCGACGCGCCCACCCCATAGATCGAGGAGGTGGCCACCAAACGCTCCCCGTTGACCGCGATCCCTTCCGCTCCCGATGCCCACAGCGCGGTCACGATGTCCCGCAGGTCGTCGACCAGCACGATGTAGTTCGCGGGGTTCTCACCATCGGGCACCGGGCGGTTTGAATCTGCGATTTCGATCACGACTCCCGGGCCGGACAGGTCGGTGAGCCCGACCGCCAGGCGCGCCTCGGCCAGCTGACGGTTCAGCTGCGCCAGCGCGGAGGAGGACGTCGTGGAGGCCTCCTGGAACTTCAGCACCTCGGCGTCCGCCAGCGCGATCTGGGAGCGGAGGTCCGCCTGCTCCTTCTCAAGGCCGGTCACCTGCCTGCCGAGCACCTGCTGCACCGATGTGGCGAACTGGGTGCGGTCGGGAGATCCATGCCACTGCGCATAGCCGACGAAGCCGATGACGATCAGGGCCAGCGCGATGCTGACCGCCCATTGAGGGCGAACCAGAAGCGTCGGACGGGCGCGACCACCGGTCATGGTCGGGAACGCCGGCGTCGGGAGCGCCACCCCACCGCGCTCACCAGTACCACCACCACCACGGCGGCGGCGAGATACGCGTTCATCGGCACGTTCTGCGTCGCTGCCGGGACCGATGCGGTCGGGCCGGCGCTAACCGCAGGCAGGCCGTCGCCCGCGGCCAGGGGCTGCGGCGGCTTGTCGACGTTCGAGGCCGGAATCGGCGCCGGGCTCACCCGCTGTGGCGCGGCGACCCCGAACGAGGCGAAGTACTCGGCGTACAGCTGCTCGGCCGGCACACCGGCTCCCGCCTGGAGCGCCGTCGCATCGCTGGCGCCCGCCCTCCAGGCCGCGGCGATCCTGGCGACCGCAGTCCGCCCGTAACGATCGATGATCAGCTGGATCATGGTCGCCCCTTCGGCGTATGCCAGGCCAGCCGCTTGACCGCCGATCGGAAACTGGTCGGTGATCGCGTCAAAGGCGAGCAATCCACCGCCCGATGCGGCGCCCGCCACGGTCTGATGCTGCGCGTCAGCGGCCTGGCGCTCCGCCCAGGTGGCCAGGCCCTCGTTGAACCACGTGGCGGGACCGTGGAACGGGTTGTCGGTGGCGTCATGGAAGACCACGTGCGTCACCTCGTGGGTGATGGTGGTCTCCAGGTAGTCGGTCGATCCTCCTTCGAGCCACATGAAAATGGTCCGCAGCTGCGGGAAGGTGGCCGCTCCGGTCCATTCGCGTGCCCCGGGCCCCAGGGCCCCGAAGAACTCGTCGCGCGAGACATAGACAAAGATGTCGATCGGGCCGGCCAGCGAGTCGCCCAGCAGTGCCTCGGCAGCGCTCGCCGCATTGGCGGTCAGTGTGCCGAAGCGACGGGCCTCGGTCTCCGCGCCTCCATACCAGTGCACGGTCGCGGCGCCGATCCGCGCCGCGTGCCAGCTCAGCCCGGGCCGATCGTCGTCATACAGCAGGGTCGCCTCGGGCGAGAGGCTCACCGTGCCGGCATCGGTGGCACGCCAGCGATAGGAGATGCGCGTGTTCGGCGTCACCGAGCGTGCTGCCGCGTCCCAGCGGTAGGTAGCGCTGGTGCCGGTCATCTCAACCGGCACGACGAGGCTGGCGTCCGAGCCCTCGAATCGCAGCAGGAGCTCGAGCCGATCGGGGGTGCCGCCGGGCAGCGCCAGGGTGAACACCATCTGGACCCCATAGGTGGCGTCCGCGTGCATTGCGCCGAAGCCCGTGAAGCCACGGACCGGAGCGGCCGCCACCATCCCCAGCAGCGCGGTCAGCAGCAGCGCGCTGCCGAAGCGCCGGCTCAGCTGTCCCATGACACTCGCCCGAAATCGGTCAGGCCGATCGTGAGGTTGCCGAGCCCGCGCAGCCCTGGCCTGACCAGCCACCAGCCAGCGCCGTAGGACCACGGGATGACCGGCGCCTCCTGGTCGACCCGGACATCGACCGCTCGGTAGGCGGCCGCCTGCGCTGACGTGCTGATCGTGGCCGATGCGACGTCGAGCAGACGCATGAACTTCGGATCATTCCAGCGACCATAGTTGCTGGTGGCATCGGGCAGCAGCAGCAGGCTGTACAGGGCATACGGCGACGGGTAGTCGGCGATCCAGTTGATCGTGAAGATCTGCGGAGGGTTGGTCTCGAGGGCCCGCAGGTAGTCGCGGAAGACCATCGACTCCACGTTCATCGTCACCCCGAGCTCGCGCTCCCAGACCGCCACCGCCGGTCCCACACCGAGGCCGGATCCGTTGATTGTGATGGTGCCGAGCTTCGAGCGATCCGCATACCCGGCCCCGTCGAGGATGCTCCTTGCCTCATCGACATTCACGTTCTGGTCGTCGACCAGTCCTGCGGGCCATAGCGCAGCGGGCACGATGCTCGAGGCGGCGACTGCGCCGGCAGGCTCCGCCAGAGCCACCAGCCGGGTTCGGTCGAGCGCGAGCGCGAAGGCTCGCCGAACACGGGCATCGTCGAAGGGCGGGCGCGTCGTGTCGAACCCGAAGTACTGGACGCCGAGCGCGGGGGCGCGATGCAGCGAGGGCCCGAGCGCCTGGTCGTAGGCGATCCATCCGGCATCGGCTGAACCGATCGTCGCCAGGTCGATCTGGTTGTCCGCAAAGGCGGTGACCGCTCCGCCGGGCAGGTTGGTCACCCAACGAACCTCGTCGATCGGGGGCGCCCCGGCGACGTAGTGCGCGTTCGACGTCAGCACCAGGTCGACGCCATCGATGGCATCCGCCTGGTATGGACCGGATCCGATAAACGAGCCGATCTTCTGCCAGTCCCGAGCGGGAGTGGCGGAGCGCGGCACGACGAATGCCGTCGGGGTGGCGGCGATCGACAGGAAGTAGCCGGCCGGATGCTTCAGGCGCACGACCAGGGTCAGTGGGTCGGGAACCTCGATCCCCACCCCGTCCTCCGGCCCCCCGGCGAGGCGCTCGGCTGCTCCCTTGATGACCGAGAGGACGTCCGGTGCCGTTGACCCGGTGGCCGGATCAAGGATCCGCAGCCACGAGCGGCGCACGTCGGTCGCGTCAAGCGGGCTGCCATCGCTGAATGTCAGGCCGGAGCGAAGGTGAAACGTGTAGGTCGCGCCCCCGTCGCTGAGCGACCAGGATCGCGCCAGGGAGAGATACGGATTGCCCTCCTCGTCGAGGCGCGTCAGCCCGGCATACAGCTGCAGCAGCAGCTGGACATCGGTGGCACTGTCGATGAAGGCCGGGTCCAGCGTGGCGTACTCACCGCCCGCATACCGCAGCACGACCGGGGTCGACTTGCCCTGCGTGCGGCCGGTCGGGAGCGACGAAGTGAGGGTAAACAGGACGACTGCGACACCGGCGATGAGGCCCGGCAGCCAGCCTCCCGAGGTCAGGCGGTGCATGCGACGGCTAGTATACGGGGCCGTGCAGCCCACCCACGACCACCGCTTCCGACCACAGCCGGCGGGCAGCCTGACCCTTCGCCAGTTCGTTGAATCGCTGCGGCGGTGGACCCCGGAAATGCGACAGATCGCTCAGATCGCGCTGACCCGCAGCGAGGCGGAACGGGCCAGCTACCTGCAGGGCTTCCACACCCGACACCATGAGCGGGAGCCGGAGGCGCTCGATTCGTTCGTCCGCTGGGCCTACTCGGACCCGCGCCTGGACCACGTCCCCGGACTGCTGGCCGAGCTCGAGCGAACCGATGCGGATTATGCCGATGCCCTTCACCACGAGGCCGAGGTGCTGGTGCGCCTGCGCGCCGAGGGCAAGACCGCCGCCCAGCGCGTGCACGACTATCTCTCGCTGCTCGGCATCGAGCGGGCGGAGCCGGTGCGTGCGGCCATCGCCTCGCTGCTCCCTGCCGGCACGCGGGACGAGACATTGACGGCCACCATCCGCCAGATGCGGCGCACCTGGCTGGAGCTGTATGGCGATGACCCCTTCTTCGCCGAGGACTGACCGATGAGAGGGCGGGCCCGGCGCTGGC
>JANMPX010000149.1:0-6492 GCA_031370085.1 Chloroflexota bacterium
GCCCGGGGCGCGGGCCACCGCTCACCGAGGGCCTCGAGCCTAGCACACGTGTCCTTGTCGGCCTCAGGACCGCTCCATCTGGCGACGCCCCTGGAGGGAGCGAATGAGGGTCACGTCGTCCGCGTATTCCAGATCACCCCCTACAGGCAGCCCGCGCGCGATGCGCGACACGACCGCCACGTGCGGCGCCAGCAGATCGGCCAGGTACATGGCGGTGGCTTCGCCCTCGAGGTTCGGGTTGGTGGCCAGGATCACCTCATCGATTCCACCGGCGGCAACCCGCACCACCAGCTCACGGGCCTTGATCTGGTCGGGACCGATGCCGTCGATCGGGCTGATCGCGCCATGCAGCACGTGATAACGGCCGCGATACTCCCCCGTTCGTTCGATCGCCAGGACGTCAAGCGGCTCCTCCACCACGCAGATGCGAGTCGCATCACGTCGAGCGTCGGAGCACATCTCGCAGGGGTCGACGCCGACATCGGTGATGTTGCAGCACACGCCGCAGTAGGCCACCTGCTCCTTGATGGCGACCAGCGCCTGGGCGAGGCCCCGCGCCTCGTCGGAGGGCGCCCGCAGCATGTGGTACGTCAGCCGCTGAGCGGTCTTGCGGCCGACGCCGGGGAGCTTGCTGAACTCCTCGATCAGGCGAGCGACTGGGACGATGAGGCCGGCCATCCGCCCGATGCTCAGCGGATCCGGGGCTGCGTGGCAGGGCCACCGAAGCCAGGCACGCCGGGCATGCCGACCCCACCTGCCACCGCGCTCATGCGCTGGCGTTCAAGCTCCTTGCTCTGGGCGACGGCGTCGTTCACCGCGGCCATGACCAGGTCCTGGAGCATCTCCACCTCGGCCGGGTCGACGGCGCTCGGGTCGATCTCGAGAAGGCGCAGCTCCTGCGCCCCGGTGATCACCACGCGCACCGCTCCCCCGCCGGAGGTCGTCTCGATGGTGGCCTCGCGCAGCTCTTCCTGGGCCTGCGCCATCTGGGTCTGCATCTGCTGGGCCATCTTGGCGATCTGGGCGATATTCACGCGCGTCGTACTCCTGCTGCGGTTGATGCCGGCGGGGCGGACGCGCCGCATCGCCGGATGGGTCAATGAACCTCGGGAACGTCGATGAGCTCTCCGCCGGTGATGCGCAGCACGCCTTCGAGCAGGGCCGCGCCGTCCGGGTCGGAGGAATCGGTGACCAGTGCCTGGGTCATCGTCAATGGCTCGAGCTCCACGTTGCTGGCCACGCATTCGATCGCCCATGAGCCTCCGAGCACCGATCCGAGAAGCTGCTCGATGGCTGCGGAACGGGTTGCGGCCTTTTCACGCATGAAGCCGCGCTCCTCCGGGAAGGCGAGCGTCAGACGCGCGCCGCTGATCGCGACCGGGCGGCACTCGCGGAGCAGCGGCTTGATGGCAGGGGCGGCCTTGTCGATCACCTCGCCCCACCGGTCACGCAGGCCGCTGACATCGACATCGACCGGGACCGGGACCGCATCGAGGGCATGGTCAGGGGCCGTTGCACCAACCACGGGCCCGTCTGGTACCGCGGCCTCCGGTGCCGCAGGCGTCGGCACCTCCGGCCGAGGCGTTGGACGCGGGGTTGGCGAGGCGACGACCGGTGCCGCGCTGATGGGCGTCGTCGCGGGCTGGCCTGCTGCGGACCCCTCCACCGCCAGGAGCTCCATGACCAGGCGGGCCCGGCCCTCGCGAGCACCAACACTGGCTCCTTCGGCCAATGCACGCAGGATGCCGGCGAGGCGCCGGGCGAGCTGTGGGTCGGCAGCAGAGCGCAGCAGGCGGTGTCGAGCCTCGTCTGCAGCCTGGCCAGCGACCTGGCCCATCTCACGTCCGAGCTCGGCGAGGGTATCGATCCGGTCCAGCGCTCGCAAAGCGTCTCCGGCGACCAGGGCATCCACCAGCTCGACGATGGTCGCCTCGTCGGCGAGGCCGACCGCCTCGCGCACCGACGTCGCGGTCACCCGGTCACCGGCATAGGCCAATACCTGGTCGAGCAGGGACTCCCCGTCGCGCATCCCGCCATCCGCCAGGCGGGCGATCAGGGCGAGCGCGTCGGGCTCTGCAGTCGCGCCCTCCGCGGCCACGATCCGCGTCAGCTTGCCGGCGATCAGCTCCTCGGACAGTCGTCGGAAATCGAAGCGCTGGGTGCGGCTGATGATGGTGGCCGGCAC
This sequence comes from Chloroflexota bacterium, assembly GCA_031370085.1. Classification (GTDB taxonomy): domain Bacteria; phylum Chloroflexota; class Limnocylindria; order QHBO01; family QHBO01; genus CF-167. Next base: position 2,186 of record JANMPX010000149.1, read on the forward strand.
CTTGTGGGTGTCGGTGGTGGCCAGGATGAAGACGACATGGGGCGGCGGCTCCTCGATCAGCTTCAGCAGCGCGTTGAAGGCGTGCGTGCTGAGCATATGCACCTCGTCGATGATGTAGACCCGTCGTCGCAACTCGGCCGGTGCAGTGAGCGCGCGCATCACCAGATCGCGCGCGTCCTCGACCAGGCCATGGCTGGCGGCGTCGATCTCGATGACATCCAGTGCGCGCCCCTCACGCACCGAGACGCATGCCGGACAGTGGTCACAGGGCTCGCCATCGGCGCCTCGTTCAGTGCAGTTGATCGCCTTGGCCAGGATTCGTGCGGTCGAGGTCTTGCCGGTGCCCCGGGGACCGACGAACAGGTAGGCGTGGGCAATCCGGTCGCCGGCCACCGCGTTCCGCAGGGTAGTGACGATCGGGTCCTGACCGATCAGCTCCCCAAAGCGTTGCGCGCGCCAGCGCCGGTAGAGGGCGCGCTGCGGGTCGACTTCGGTGACGGTGGCGGCGGGGGTGACCATGGCCTTCTGAGCGTACACCGAAGCGGCGAATGAATGGCCGTGCACCCGGCGTCGACCGAAAGCTCTCGCGCACACGTCCACCGTCCGACTCCAGCCAGGTAACCCCACGGCACCCGAAGGCGATCGCTTACCGCTGCTTCCTTCCGGACCTGACGGGGTTCACGGACCTTCGCTGCGTGGGACCCGACTCTCAACGTCGATCGATGTCGTGGGAGGCGAAGGCGGATCGGCCTCGGCCAGGAATTCAGCCCCGCTGTAGCGGATTGCGGGTGCAGGGCACCGCTAGTTCCCCACCTAGCACGGCCGCCGCGATGGTAGACGCGGCGGCCGCATCGGTCAATTGGGATCGATGGCGGAGAGGGGGGGATTCGAACCCCCGACGGGTTTCCCCGAACCGCATTTCCAATGCGGCGCCATAGGCCACTAGGCGACCTCTCCGCGGATGCGGCAGCACGAACGGCGAGTGAACGAGATGGCGGAGAGGGTGGGATTCGAACCCACGGTGCTCATCGCACACCGCTTTTCGAGAGCGGCACCTTAAACCACTCGGACACCTCTCCGGCCGGGAGTCTAGCAGAGGATTCTCGCCGTCCCGCCGAGGCGGATCGGTCCGCCAGCGGGCCGTTGGCGGGTCAGACGCTCGCGGCTGCGGCGCTCACCAGGCGACGCGCCTCAGCCTCGCGGACCCCGGAGATGACGGCCACCTGGTGGCCAAGGCCCTCGCCCCGGGCAAGCTGCACGGCACCTCCCGCGGCGCCCTGCTCTTCGTCGGAGAGGGCGAAGACGAGAGTCTTCACGCGTCCGGCCAGCAGGGCGCCCACGCACATGGCGCAGGGCTCGTGGGTGGCAAAGATGGTGACATCGGAGAGGCGCCGTGTCCCCAGCTTGCGGGCGGCAGCCTGCACCACCAGCAGGACGGCGTGAGCGGTCGGATCGCGCTGCAGCGCGATGCGGTCGTGGTCGCGGGCGATCATCGCGTCGTCGAGGACGGCGACGGCACCGACCGGCGTCTCGCCCTCCTCCGCGCCGCGCTTCGCCTCGCCGATCGCCTCGGCCATGTAGAGCTCGTAGTTCATGCTTCCTCGAGCGTGTCGGACCGATACGGAGCCCTTCGCCGAGTCTAGCAGAGGCGCCCGCGGCGACCGTCGCTAGGATAGGGACGCCCAGCCGGGCCACGAGCCGAAAGGAGTCGCACGATCGCCGCGTCCCGCGTCTGGTCACGCCTCGATTGGCTCGCGCTGACGACGGTCACGCTGGGGGCAGCGGCGATGCGGCTGCCAGGGCTCGCCAGGCCGATCGGCTTCGTCTTCGACGAGATCTTCTACGCGCAGAACGCCTGCCTCTACGTCCTGGACCCAGCGCGCTGCGGGATCCAGCTACTGGCGGAGCGATCGCATCCGCCGCTCGGCAAAGTGATCATCGGCGTGGGGATCCAGCTGTTCGGCTATCACGAGTTCGGCTGGCGAATCATGGCCGCGCTGGCCGGCATCATCAGCGTGGCGCTCCTCTTCGTGCTGGTGCGGCGACTGCTGGTTGGGCACGCCTCGCCGATGGGGGCCACCATCGGTTCCTTCGCGGCGGCAGGCCTGCTGACGGTCGACTTCCTGCACATCGTCCAGTCGCGGGTGGGCATGCTCGACGTGATCCTCACCCTATTCGTGCTGTTGACCGTCTACTTCGCGGTCCTTGACGCGACCCGAAACCGGGCCGTGCAACCAGGTCGCGGCCGGGTGAGATGGATTGACCGGCTGTCCATGGGGCGACCATGGCGACTGCTGACCGGCCTGTCGCTGGGGGCGGCCACTGCGGTCAAATGGTCCGGCGCCTACACCATCCTGCTGATCGTCCCGCTGCTGATCGCCTGCGAGATCGCGGCCTCGCGTCACGATCCAGTTTTCCCCGATGGTCCTCTGCGACCGATTCGCGAGGCCTGGCGAATCGCGGTGCGGCGCGAAATCATCCCGTCGATCATCCTGCTGGGCCTGGTGCCGTTCATCCTCTACCTGGCCTCGTACACCGGCCGAGTGCCGGGCAGTCCCCTCGTGCTGCCGTGGACTGAGGGGTCCTTCTGGCGCGCCGTCTTTGACGAGCAGGTGCGGATGGCTCGCTTCCACCACGGCATCATCCGCAACCATCCCTACGAATCGCCACCCTGGGCATGGCTCCTCCTCAAGCGCCCGGTCGCCTATTACTTCCGCATCGACTCGGGGTCGTACCGCGAGATCCTGGCGATCGGCAACCCGCTGGCCTGGTGGGGCGGGGCGGTCGCCCTGATCGGCCTGGGTGTCGCCTGGCTGCGGCGCGGAGCCAGCCACCTCGCGCCGGAGGCGGTCATCGTCGGGGCCGCGCTCGCCAGCTACCTGCCGTGGCTGTTCATCACTGGATCGCGGACCTTCGTTTTCATCTGGTACCTGCTGCCGACGCTCCCCTTCCTGTATGCCGCTGTCGGCCTCCTCGTCGCCAGGATCTGGCCGAGCCTCACAGGACGGGTTGTCACCGCGACGGTGGGGATCGTGGTGCTCGGGTCGTTCGTCTTCTTCTCGCCCGTGCTGACCGCCGCCCCGCTGTCACCCGCTGACTGGCGTGCACGCATCTGGTTCACCGATTGCGCCCGGCCCGGCGCGCCCACGCTGGAGCTGCCGAACGACGTGATCGACAAGGGTCCCCCGCCGTCAGGTTGGTGCTGGATCTGACGCACGCGTCGATCCACCCACAGCAACACCGCTGATGACCCGCCATACTGCGCGGTCAGGCGAGGCCATCGGCCTCGCCACCCCATAGGAGGCAGCACGTGCGGCTTACAGGTGTCGGACCCAGGGTCGTCGTGGCAGGCCTTGCGCTGGTCGTCGCCGGCTGCTCGGCCGCGTCGAGCGCGCCAAGCTCAAGCGCGAGGCCGACGACATCGGTCTCAAGAGCGGAGCCGACCCCTACGCTGCTGCCGCTGGCCGTGCCTCGGCCGACCGACCTGCCGACTGATGGAACCTGCGAGCAGGGCTTCATCTGCCTGGGACTGCTCGAGCCGAACAAGGTCTACACCACGACCGCCTTCAAGCCGCAGATCACCTTCAGCGTGCCGGAGGCCGGGTGGCAGAACATCTCCGATGAGGGCGGCGTTTTCCATCTGTTGCCGATCGCAGATCCGGGGGATGCCATCGCCTTCTTTCGCGATCCCCGCGCCACCGATCCCCTCGGCGTATACGCAGCCGGTGTCGGAGCGACCGTCGATGAGCTCGCGACATGGCTGGCGGCCAATCCGCTGCTCAACGTCACAGCGGCGACACCGGCAACCATCGGCGGCCTGAGCGGCGTCACGATGGACATCAAGGTCGCAGCCGGGGCGACCGCGGGCCCGGCCGACTGCCCCGTACAGGTGTGCGTTCCGTTCTTCAAGGGTACGGACAAGCACACCTGGGCCTGGGACTGGGGATCAGCGGGGATCGAGGTCCAGCGGCTCTACCTGCTCACCTCGGCCGATGGGGTGGTCGCGATCTTCGTCGACTCGCTCGATGGCACGACCTTCGACTCGCTCGCCACGAAAGCAGATGCGATCCTCGCAACCGTGAAATTCGGCTGATCCGGCTGGCTGGTATGGCGTGCCCGAGAGGACTCGAACCTCCGGCCTTCAGGTCCGCAACCTGACGCTCTATCCACTGAGCTACGGGCACTCGCAAGTCGGCTGTGGCGGAGAGGGAGGGATTCGAACCCTCGGAAGAGGAAACCCCCTTCAACGGTTTAGCAAACCGCCGCACTAGGCCACTATGCGACCTCTCCGCGAGCGGCGCCGATGA
>JANMPX010000150.1:0-10776 GCA_031370085.1 Chloroflexota bacterium
TGCAACTACTGCCACCTCCACGACGCGATGGAGCGCCAATACCCCACCGGGATAGCGGGGGAGCGCATCCTGCAGCGCATGGTTGCCCGCATCCGCGAGGCGGGGCGCGGCAAGAAGTACGACTGCGTGGTCGGGGTGAGCGGCGGGTGCGACTCGTCGTACATGCTCTACAAGATGGTCGACTACGGCCTGCGCCCGCTGGCCGTGCACTTCGACAACACCTGGAACTCGCCGATCGCGACGACGAACATCTACAACGTCTTGGACAAGCTCGGAGTCGAGCTTGACACCTACGTCGTCAACAATCGCGAGTACGACGACATCTATCGCGCCTTCATGCTCGCCGGCCTCAAGGACGTTGAGGCGCCCACCGACATCGGCCTCGCGGCGACCCTCTACCGATCCGCCGAGAAGCACGGCGTGAAGTACATCATCGAGGGTCACTCCTTCCGGACCGAGGGGATCGCCCCGCTGGGCTGGATCTACATGGACGGCAGGTACATCGCTTCGGTTCACGAGAAGTTCGGCACCCGGCCGATGGAGACCTACCCGAACCTCTGGCTGAAGGACTTCCTGCGATGGGCCGCAGTTCGCAACATCCGCCGCATCCGGCCCCTGTACCACCTTGACTACCGGAAAGACGAGGCGAAGCAGTTCCTCGCCAGCGAGCTGAACTGGGAGTGGTATGGCGGCCACCATCTCGAGAATCGCTTCACGGCGTTCTGGCACACCTACTTCCTGCCCGTGCGCTATGGAATCGACGCACGCCAGCTCGGCCACGCCGCTCTGGTCCGCTCCGGCCAGCTCGACCGTGACGCGGCGCTCGCCGATCTGCAGACCCCACCGGAGGTCGACCCGGAGATCCTGGCCCTGGTCAAGAAGCGACTTCGTTTCACGGACGAAGAGTTCGATGCGGTGATGCGCCTGCCGCACCACCACTACAGCGAGTTCCCGACCTACAAGCGCACCTTCGAGCGGTTGCGACCACTCTTCTGGCTCCTCTACCGGCTGGACCGGGTGCCGAAGAGCTTCTACCTGAAGTTCACGCGCCCTGACCCGGGAATGCCGCTCCCCACGCTTCAGTCGTAGACCAGGGTTACCTCTCCGTCGGGGGCCACCAACACACGGCCGATCGGCCGGCACGGCACCCCCACCGCCACGCTGTAGGGCGGAATGTCGCGGTTGACGAATGAGCTGGCGCCGATGACCGAGTGATGGCCGACGGTCACGCCCCTGGCCACCACCGCGTGCGCTCCGATATGGCAATGGTCTTCAATCGTGGTCGGAGCCTTCTGGATCTCTGCACGCCCCTCGCTGAGGACCCGTTGGACGGTGTCGTGCGTGTAGATCTGGACGCCCGCGCTGATGTCACAGCCGGCACCGATGGTCAGCCCGGCACTGCCGTCGAGCAGCACCAGGGGACCGATCCAGGTGCCTGCCCCAACGGCCACCTGCCCGTAGACATACGCCGACTGGTAGATGCTCGCCCCATCCCCAAAGCCAAGGCTCCTCGCTCGCTCCCAGCGATCGGTGAGCAGCTCCTCGAACGGCAGGTCGCGGTCCCACTGATCTCGCATCTGCTGGCGGAGCCCCCGATACAGCTCAGAGAGACCTTCATCAAGTGGCGCAGTCATCGTCGACCGAGCATACCTGTCTGCATGTCCGGGACGCGCGCATCCTTCGCCTCTCCGGTTGTGCGCTACCATCGGCCGATGGCAACCGAACGCCGCATCTGGCTGGCGCGACCCCAGACCGACGAGGCCGAGATCGCCGAGATTCGCGAGGTCTTGGCCAGCGGATGGCTGACCCAGGGCCCCAAGGTTGCGGCATTCGAAGCGATGGTCGCCGAGCGGGTCGGTGTGCCGCACGCGTTTGCCGTGACATCGGCAACGACCGCGCTGCATCTCTCGCTGGCTGCGCTCGGGGTCGGACCCGGAGACGAGGTGCTGGTCCCCGACTTCACCTTCCCCGCCACCGCCAATGTCGTCGTGCAGCAGCGGGCGCAGCCGGTACTGGTCGACATTGACCTCGAGACCTTCGCCATCGATCCGGCGGACCTGGCCGCCAAGATCACCCCGAGGTCGCGGGCCATCATCCCCGTCCATCCCTTCGGCCTGCCGGCAGACATGGACCAGATCATGGATCTCGCCGCCAGCCATGGTCTTGCGGTCATCGAGGATGCCGCCTGTGCGCTCGGCGCCGAGTACGCCGGCCGGCAGGCCGGCAGCATCGGCCTGGCAGGCTGCTTCAGCTTCCATCCGCGCAAGTCCATCACCACGGGCGAAGGCGGCATGATCACCACCTCCGACGACAGCTTCGCGGATCGTGTTGGCCTGCTGCGCAATCATGGCGGTGCGCGCTCCGGCGGAAGGTACGTGTTCGAAGAGGCAGGCTTCAACTACCGATTGAGCGACATCCTCGCAGCGGTCGGCGTGGCGCAGATGCGCAAGCTTGACCTGATGCTCGATGCCCGGCGGCGTGTCGCCGCCTGGTATGACGAGGCCCTGGATGCTGCCGGCCTGGAATGGGTGCAGCGACCGCGCGTGCCTGAGGGCAGGCGTCACACATACCAGTCCTACGTGGTCGTGCTTGACCCGCAGGTGGACCGGGACGGGGTCATCGCCAACCTGGCTGGAGCGGGCATCGAAACGACCCTGGGCACGTATGCCCTCCATGCGCAGCCTTTCTTCGCAAGGACGTACGGGTTCCATCCCGGCGACATCCCGCGTTCGCTGCGAGCGTTCAACGGCACGCTCGCCCTGCCGTTGCACGCCGGCGTCGGTCCTGACGAGGTGGCCCGCGTCGTCTCGCAGCTGACCTCGGCACTCCACCGGTAGTCGGTGGCAACTCCTCGACCGCGGGTGCTGCTCGGCATGGCCGAGGTGGCAGGCTATCTGGCCAACCTTCAACGCGGGTTCCAGGAGCTCGGTCACACCTGCCACTACCTGGACCTGCCGGATCACCCCTTCGAATATGAAGGCCAGAAATCTGTGCCGAGAATCAGCCGATGGACCCACCTGGCCCACCGGCGGCTCGGGGTCCACCGCCGCCGATCGATCCGCTGGTACCTGTGGCTCGCCATGAGCTTGCCGCTCGACCTCGGTATCTTCGCCTGGGCGGCATTCCACGCCGATCTTTTCATCTTTGCCGGACGTGACAGCCTGCTACGCAGAAACCTCGATCTGCCGATCCTGAAGGCGCTTGGCAAGCACGTCGTATGGGTCTTTTTGGGCTCGGATCATCGCCCTCCATACCTCAACGGCAAAGCGGTCCGCGAGGCGCGTGCTGCAGGTGACGACGGCGATCGCCGGCTGGTCAATGAGGCGAGGGCGCTGCGGGAGACCGTGCGCCGGATCGAGCGGCATGCGGATACGGTCGTCGCCTCGAGCGCATCCGCCCAATTCCACACGCGGTCGTTTGTGCATCACCTGGCCGTTGGTATCCCGTGCGGAGGGCCTGACGAGGGTTCTGCGGGCACCGATACCCGGTCCGAGCCTATCTTCACGGGCAGCGGCGTGCGAATCCTGCATGCTCCGTCTGATCCCGCCAAGGGGACTGAGGTGATCCGGGGCTGCCTCGAACAGTTGCGCCATGCCGGCGTCCCGTTCGACTACGTCGAGATCACCGGGCGCCCTAACCGCGAGGTACATGCTGCGATCGTGCAGTCCCAGCTGGTCGTCGACGAGGTGTACAGCGACACCCCACTCGCGGTGCTCGGCACCGAGGTGGCGTACCTTGGCCGGGCGGTGCTGGTGAGCGGGTACTACGCGGACGAGATTTACAGCGAGATCGCCGCCGAGCTGATCCCCCCCAGCTGCTTCGTCACCCCGGAGCGATTCTGCGGAGCGCTTCAGGAGTTGGTCCGTGACGACGCACGAAGACGGGAGCTGGGTGCCCTGGCCCAGTCCTTCGTCCGCGAGCGGTGGTCCCGGGCCGACGTCGCGCGCAGATACCTCCAGATCGCCGCGGGGGAGATCCCCGCCGAATGGATCTGCAACCCCGCGGACCTGCGGTACGTCCACGGCTGGGGGCTCGGCGAGGGTCAGCTGCGCGATGTATTGCATGCCCTGGTCGGGCGGTTCGGAGCTCCCGCACTCGCCATGGATCATAACCCTGCGTTGGAGGCTCGGCTCCTGGAATTGAGCGGCTGATGGATCGGTCCACGTGCGCCAGACTGCTACGATCCCACGCCGTGAAGCCGGCCCCGGTTCCACGGTGACCTCCCTCCCGCGCCGGCTCGTCTCGGATTCGGCCATCTACGGGCTGGGCGGGGTCGCCAACCAGGCTCTCGCCGTCATCCTCGTCCCAATCTATGCCAACGTCCTGGGCGTTTCCAACTACGGGACGCTGGCACTCGTCAACACCACCCTGTCGTTCGCGACGAGCATCGTGACCCTAGCCCTGCCGCAGGCATTCTTCCGCTCGTATCTCATGGAGAATGCCGAAGAACACGGCCGCGCATCCGTGCTGCGAACGACCCTTGGGTTGCGCCTGGTGATCTCGCTGGCCGGATTGGTCGTCCTATTGCTGCTCGCATTCCCACTCACCAGGCTCCTTTTCGGGGACACGGCCAACCTGCCGATCCTGCTCGTCATCGGGCCGATCGTCTTCTGCGACACACTCAATCTCGTGCCGCTGTCGTTCCTGCGGGCAGAGCGCCACGCCGCCGCGTACGCCGCGCTCTCGTTCAGCCGCGCGGTGCTGGGCAGCCTGATGATCATCGTCTTCGTGGTCGTGCTTCAGCTGGGGGTCTTCGGGGTCGTCCTGGGATCCCTGGTCTCGGCCATCGTGGTTGCAGCGGCGGGGGTGGCGGTCCTCGTTCGAGCTCGCCGCGTCGGCGTGGCGTGGGACCGGCCCTTGGTCAAGCACATGCTCGTCTTCTCGCTGCCCTTGGTACCAGCGTCGGTGGCAGCCTGGACCCTGAACCTGTCCGACCGGTACCTGTTGCAGGCCTTTGTAGGCAACCAAGCGGTCGGGGTCTACTCCGCGGGCTACACCATTGGCCTGGTGATCAACGCACTTGCGGTCGCACCCTTCAGCCTGGCCTGGGCGGCCATCTTCTGGGAAATCGCGAACAAGCCGGGAGCTCGCCAGACCTACGCCCGCGTCATGACGGGGTTCGTGATCTTCGCCGGGTTCGTCGCGCTCGGCCTCTCCGCGCTGAGCACGGATGCCCTGCGCCTCCTCTTCCGACCCGACTTCGAGCCAAGCCGATTTGTGGTGCCGTTCAGCGCGTTTGCCTATGTCCTGTACGGCATCTACAGCATTGGCGCAACTGGCCTCAATATCGAGGGCCGCACGGGTGTCCTGCCGGTGACCCTATGGGCTTCCGCGATCGCGAACGTGGCGTTGAACCTCGTCCTGATCCCCACCATCGGCTACCTGGGAGCGGCTGTCTCCACCACGCTCAGCTATGGCCTGCTGGCCGTATCGACCACCGCCGCCGGGCAGCGCTACTACCCGGTGCCATGGGATCTCCCGCGCATTGCGGGATCCCTGTTGCTGGCCGCGGGCCTTGCCGCAGCCGCGCTGCTTGGTCCGGACCACCTCATCTGGCGCCTGGGCTGCATTGCTGCGTACCCGGCCCTGGTGGTCCTTCTGCGCATCGTAAACATGAACGACCTCGCGTTGCTCCGTGCGGCGTTGCCTGGAGGCCGTGCGGCCTCCCGGTAAGGCCGGCAATAACCCTCATCGCCCGCGTCAGGCCGCCGCAGCCGCCAGACCAAGCGGGCGGTATACCTCGAGCAGCGTCCGCGCCGCCACGTCCCAGTTGTAGCGCATCTCGACGGCCCGCCGAGCATTGCGACCCATGACCGCGCGACGATCCTGGTCGGCCAACAGGTTGTCAATGGCGGCGGCGATCTGCCGCGGATCGGTCGTGTCGACACAGAGCCCCGCTTCGCTGCCGACCACCACCTCGCGGACCTGCGGGAAGTCGCTCGCCACCACGGGCAGTCCGGCCGCCAGGTACTGGAAGAGCTTGTTGCCCAACGAGTACCGATTGTTCAGTGAGGAGGGCATCAGCGGCGACACACCGATGTCGGCGGAGGACGCCCAATCGATGACCTCACCGGGTGGCACTGGGGTGAGCAGATGCACCCGTTGGTCCACCCCGAGCTCAGCGGCCAGACGCCGCAGGTTGCCTCCGAGCGGCCCCCGCCCCATCAACACCAGATGTGCGCCACTTTGCAGCCACGGGATGCTCCGCACGAGAGCCTCCAACCCGCGCGCCTCCATCAGTCCGCCGAGGTAGAGGACGATCGGCGCCCCATGTGGCAGGCTCTGCGGATCGATGCGGGTGCGCAGCTCGTGCCGAGAGACGGGCCGTGCCTCCGGATAGTTCGGCACCAGCTCAACGTGCTGCAGGTGATAGCGCCGCTCAAGCCAGCGGGCGATGGGTGGGCTCACCGTCATCTGCGCTGCGGATTGCGGGATGAGCCGGCGTTCCAGAATCGAGAAGAACACGGACATGGCAGCGAAATAGAGCCAGGAACGCCCACGCCGGCCCTGACCCAGCCAAAGCTCGTGCGCGTCATAGACGAATGGAACGCCCAGTCGACGCGCGGCGGCAGCCACCGGCCCGAGCGCGTCACTGTCGTGCGCGTGCAGGATCTGGGGACGGGTCTCAACGAGCGCACGTTCGAATACCCGGCCATACCGGAGGAAACGCCAGACCGGGATCGAAGGGCGCGACCGTGCCACGCGCACGATGCGGATCCCGTCTCGCTCCTCCAATGACGGCAGGCCGGCGGCAGCCTCGCACACCACTGTCACCGAGAATCCGGCGCCGGAGAGCGTTCGGGCCTCCTTTTCCACGCGGGTGTCGTGCGTGTACGGGTTATGCACGCACATCGTCACCCGGATGGGTCCCTCCCGGGCGCTCATCGGTCGAGGAATGTCCGCGCCCAGGCCTCGACCGACAGGAATCGCCAGACATCTCCGTCCAACTCGTCCTTCCCGTCGCGGAACGCGCGCCACATCGCGCGCACGGCGGGTGCGTCGTTCCATTCGCGCTCGGCAAACCGCTGGGATGCCAGCAGGTCCTCGGCCCACTCGCGCAGCGGACCGCGGAGCCACGCGGCCTGCGGTGGCGCGTAACCGACCTTGTCCCGCCGACCTCTCACGGAGTCGGGAAGATAGTCGCTCATCGCCTCTCGCAGGACCCGCTTGGTCTGCCCGCGGCGGAGCTTCATCTCCCACGGCAAGCTGAATGCGAGCTCCACCAACCGATGGTCGAGGTACGGAAGCCGCACCTCCCTGCCGAACGCCATCGAGTTGCGGTCCGCGTAGCGAAGCAATCCCGGCAGCATGGTCTCGATCAGCGTCGAGGCCAGCATGTCGTCCAGGTCAGTTCGGAAATGGGGGGCATAGGCGCGTGGGCTGGCCGCTGCCCTTTGACTTCGAGAGAAGGTGGGAGAGATGCCCGGCCCGCTGCGGAGGCTCCGGAGGAGGCGGGCTGCGGACTCGGGCATCGCGTAGAAGGCCAGCGACTTGAGCCGTGCCCGGCCGTGCGCAGCAGAGAAGCCTCGCATCTCGCGCGCGAGCTCCAGCCATCTGCCGGTTCGCAAGAGGAACCGGAAGAGGGCAGCGAAGTAGAAATGGTAGCCCGCCAGGGTCTCGTCAGCGCCCTGCCCATCCAGGAGCACCGTGACGCCCTGCTCTCGGGCAAGCCGCATGACTGACCACTGGGCGTAGATGCTGAGCGATCCAAATGGCTGATCCTGGTGCCAGATGACCTTCTCGAGGTCTGCCGGGTCGGGGACCGGCTCAACTTCGTGCGAGCGCGCTCCGCTGAGAGCGGTCACGTCCGCGATGTACCGCCCCTCATCCAACCGCCATCCAGGGAACCGAGCCGAAAAGGTGTGCTGGCGTTTGACGTGACGACCGAGGGCGAGGTAGCCGACGACCGCGCTCGAGTCGATCCCGCCCGAGAGCGATGAACCAACCGCGACGTCGGCACGAAGCCGGATTCCGATGGAGTCTTCCAGCAGATCGCGGTAGGCCGCCACCAGCTCGTTGTGAGGCCGCGGATCCTGGACTGACCCATCCAGCCTCCAGTAGCGCCGCAGGGCCACCAGGCCATCGTCCACCCGCAACTCGAGGTAGTGAGCGGGCGGCAGCGCAACGATGCCTTCAAAGTAGGTCGCAGGCTCGAGCTCGCTCAGCTTGTGGCGAAGAAATCGGTAGACGGATCGCCCGTCGGCGCGCGCCCTGACCTCCGGATTGGCAAGGATCGCTTTGATCTCCGACGCAAACAGGAAGGTCCCATCGGCCGCCCGATGGTAGTAGAGAGGTTTCTCCCCGAAGCGATCGCGCGCCAGGAGCAGGGTCCGGCGGGATGGGTCATAGATCGCGAAGGCGAACATCCCGTTGAGGCGACGCAGGCAATCGACGCCCCAGCGGTCATAGGCGGCCAGCAGCACCTCGGTGTCGCTGGACGTTCGGAAAGCAGCGCCGCTGCTGGCGAGTTCGGCGCGGAGCTCGAGGTAGTTGTAGATTTCGCCGTTCAGGATGACCTCGCATCCTGTAGCGGACCTCATGGGCTGCGACGCGTCATCCGAAAGGTCGATGATGGCCAGGCGCCGGTGTCCCAGCCCCACACGTCCATCGCGGATGACCTGGCCGACGCCATCCGGGCCTCGGTGCGAGAGGCATTCGAGCATCGTCGAGATGATCTCTGGAGTCGGATGAGATCCAACGACGCCGGCGATGCCGCACATGATCTGGGTTCGCCCCTGCTACCTGAACCTTGGCGCGCAGCGGCGAGGATAGCCCATTCCATCAGCATTCCCGCGAACGAGGGATCGGCGGACCTGTTCTCCACCGAAACGCGGATCCTGTCCTAGAAGGCCTCGAGGTAGCGCTCGACCTCCCAGCTGGTGACCTGCATCCGGTAGGCGTCCCACTCCTCGGTCTTGGCCTCGACGAAGCGCTCGAAGACGTGCTCCCCGAGCGCGTCGGCGATCACCGGGTCGGCGGCCAGCTCGTCGACCGCCTCGCGCAGCGTGCCGGGCAGCTGGCGGATCTTGCGGCTCTCCAGCTTGGCTGCGTCGAAGTGGTACAGGTTCTCCTCGACCGGGTCGGGCGGGGTCAGCTTGCGCTCCACACCATCGAGGCCGGCGGCCAACATGCAGGCAAACGCCAGGTAGGGGTTCGCGGCGGGGTCCGGGCAGCGCAGCTCGATGCGCGTGCTGTTGAGCTGGCCCTTGCTGATCTGCGGGATGCGGACCAACGCTGAGCGGTTGATGCGCGCCCAGCCGATGTAGACCGGCGCCTCGTAACCGGGGACCAGCCGCTTATAGCTGTTCACCAGCGGCGCCAGCACCGAGATCATGCCGCGGGCGTGGGCCAGGGTCCCCGCGATGTAGCTTCGCGCCATGGTCGAAAGGCCATACGGATCGGAGGCATCGGCGAAGGCATTGCGGGCCTTCTTGATGTCCCACAGGCTCTGGTGAACGTGCATCCCCGAACCATTGATGCCGAAGAACGGCTTCGGCATGAAGGTGGCGTACAGCCCCTTCCGGGCAGCCACCGCCTTCAGGGTGGTCTTGAAGGTGACCGCGTTGTCGGCGGTGCGCAGCGCATCGGCGTACTCGAAGTCAATCTCGTGCTGTCCCGCGGCAACCTCGTGGTGAGCGGTCTCGACCTTGATCCCGAACGCCTCGAGGTCGTTCATCATCTCCTTGCGGACATCGGTTCCCAGGTCGCTCGACAGATCGAAGTAGCCGGCGGCGTCGTGCGGCAGGGCACCCACCGCATGGTCGCTGCGCTTCAGGAGGAAGAACTCCAGCTCCGGCCCGGTGTTGAAGACGTAGCCGAGCTTGCGGACCTTCTCCAGCTGTCGGCGCAGGACCCACCTGGGATCGCCGGGGAACGGCTCGCCGTTGGGGGTGAAGACGTCGCAGATCACCCGGGCCGCGCCGGTGGCCAGCGGCTTGCCGGCCGGGTCGAAGCCGGGCTCCCAGGGGATCGGCGAGAAGGTGGCCAGGTCGGGCACCAGGAACATGTCCGACTCGGCGATTCGCGCGAATCCCTCGATGCTGCTGCCGTCGAACCACTTCCCGTGCTCGACCGCCTCTTCCAGCTGGTGCATCGGGACCTGGACCGATTTGACCTGCCCCACGATGTCGGTGAACTGCAGGCTGACGAAGCGCAGGTTGCGCTCCTCGGCGGTCTTGAGGACGGCGGCGAGGTCCTTGTTGGCCATGGGACTCCCTTACCCGATGCATTGGCGGATTGACGCGCTGACCGTACCTGCTGGAGAGGGCCGGCGGAGAATGCCGATGGTCCCGGTTGCGGGCAATCTATTGTGCACTCTGCACAAACGTGCCCGGCTGGTCAGCCGCCGCCGCGCTCCGCTTCGGCGAGGATGCGCAGCGCGTCGTCGGGACGGCGGGGATCGAGGCCAAGCTGCGCCTGGCCAATGCGCAATCGGTAGAGCACCGTGTTGCGATGCACCCCGAGGGCTCGTGCGGCCGGCGCCACCCGGCCGTTGGCCCGGGCCACGGCCAGGATGGTCTTCGCGATCCGATCCGCCGTGTCAGGCACGTCCCGCGGCGAGACGGGCGACGGCCGCGGGGGCGGGCGCGGCGGGGTTGCACGTCTGAGGAGCGCTCGCAGCGTGACGGTCAGTGCATCCGCTGAAACGATGTCGACCGCGGCGAAGGGCAGGTCATCGAACAGCCAGACTGCGGCGCCGGGCCGAACGCGCCGCTCCAGGGTCCAGAGCCCATCGCGGGTGCGGCGCTGGCTCTCCGCGCGATGGGTGCCCCCACC
>JANMPX010000164.1:0-2730 GCA_031370085.1 Chloroflexota bacterium
GGCCAGGAACTCCGACTTGTGGCGGCTGGCCGTTTCGAGCGCATCGTACAGGCGTCCCAGCTCGTCGTTCATCTGGTTGAGGTTGGCGGCCAGCGCGCCGAGCTCATCGCGGTTGGAGACCTCGACATGGCCCGCGAAGTCACCCGAGGCGATCGCCGCCAGGCGCGTCTCCATGCGCCGGATCGGCCCGGTGATCGACCACGACAGGCCGGCACCGAGCAGCAGGGCCAGCATGATGCTGCCCAGCGCCACGCCGATGAACAGATTCTGCGACGCGGCGAAGGAGCTCCGATTCAGCTCGATCAGCGCGTCGGTGGCCCCTTGGGCCTTTGCCACCAGCGTGTCGGTGAGACGAATCAGGCCATCGGCCAGAGGCTCGGCATCGGAGAGCTGGAGGTGCAGGCCAGCGTCGGCATCCCCGCCGGGCCCGTCGAAAGCGGTGATCCTGGCCATCACCTCGGCGAGTTGAGCGTGGAGCTGCCCGATCTGCGCGAGCGTGCTCTGCTCGTCGTCGGGAGGCACGAATCCAAGGCGCCCGGCATCGGTGGCCTTGTCCAGCCCGAAGAGTGTGGAGACGATCTCTCGGTCGGTTTGCAGCGGATCGCCGGCGAGGCGCACGCCTCCGGCGCAGACGTCACAGCGGTCGGTCCGCCGTCTCAGCAACTGCCGGACTTCCACTGCCGCGGTCTGCAGGTCACGGTACGCGGTGGCCCGTTGCTGCAGCGCGCCAAGCGTGACGATCCTGTCGTTCGAATCGCCGATGACCCGCAGGCCCAGGACGCCCATGATGACAAGGAGGACAACCGTACCGACGAAGGCGACCAGCAACTTGACCTGCAGCGTGGCGGGCACCCGCCCGACCGCGCGCACCAGTGGATTGTCGACTCGGCTCAGCACACGGCGCGGCTTCGGATCGTCGTCCCCCCGCGCCGGAGTCGCCATCGGCGCCGTCCTCCTGCTGCTCGCCCCGCTCTGCCGGGGGCAGGGTTGCTCGGCCCGCTCAGTATCGGCGCCGAGTGTACGTCTCCGGGCTCGACCTCGAGGTCAACTGGAGGACACGCCGAGTGTACGCTTCGGCATATCCCTTACGGATTCCGGCAGGAGGCAGACACGTGGACTGGACGTCGACCACCGCGCCGGCGACTTTCGGGTCGTGCAGCTGACGCCACCGGGCTCTGCCTGCTCGATCGCCCTGATGAGCACCGGGGAGATGGCGCCGGGATCGCTCCAGGGCCTGCACCTGATCGTCTCGGACATCGAGGCGGCGCGCGCCCAGCTCGTTGAACGCGGGGTCGACGCCAGCGAGATCTTCCACTTCGAGGCGGGTGGTCAGCTGCCGGGTCCGGACCCCGAACGACGCAGCTACGCCTCGTTTCTCTCGTTCAGCGATCCTGACGGCAACGGCTGGCTCGTCCAGGAGGTCAAGCGTCCGATCGGCTCGGTCTGAATCGGAAGAAGCCCCAGAACAGGACGGAGACCGCTCGGAAGCCGATGAACAGGCCGAGCGCGGTCCCCAGCGATCCCTGCTGGGCGGTGGCCACCAGGCCGTTGGCGGGATTGAGGACGACCCACACGAAGCCGAACAGGCCGATGGCGTACAGGATCGCCCACTGCGATCGGCGCCAGCGGAAGATGTGCTCGCCGGGCAGGAAGCGCAGCGGAACGAAGCCGAAGACGATCCCCTCGATGCCGGCCACCAGCAGCGCGGCCAGCACGTTCCCGCCGATCGCCCCGGGCAGCGTCTCGCGAATGCCGGGGCTGCGCGCCGCGCCGAGCATGACCCATGCCACGACCGCGATACCCAGCATCCACCAGGCGCCCATGGCGTGGGAGCGTGCGCTGGGCTCCTCGTCGAGCTCTTTCGCAAAGGTGTAGCCCAGGATCAGCCCGTAGAGATAGCCGGGCAGGAAGCCGGCGACGCGCGAGATCACCACGCAGATCGCAGCGATCAGGAGCGTGCCGAAGACCGCGTGCAGACGCCCCCGATCGCCGGTCAGCGACCGGTGCAGCGCGCGACGAGGCAGGTTGGCGACCCAGGTCACGGCCACCAGCGCCGCCACCACGCCCGCGAAGGTCAGCGCGGAGCTGGCGCTGGGGCCAAAGCCGGGGTCGAGCAGGCCGTACAGCAGGGCGCTGACCAGCACGAAGGCGGCGACCATCATCGCCTGCAGCCATCCCGGCGCCGGCGCACGCGGCGTGTCGCGAATCAGCCGGCCGGCCAAGGGCACCCGCCGCAGCATCCCGCGGATCTCCTCGAGGTTCGCCTCCACCGTCTTGTTGAAGAGCTCGCTGGGGAACGGCATCAGGATGACCAGCAGCAGCGCCAGCCCGGCGCTTTGGGCGAGGATCCACGGATCGATCGACACCTGCCCGGGGCCGACCACCGATTGCACGAAGGCGGTCCGAGCCGGCGCCGTTGAGGCGGCATCGGGCACCCAGGACTGCTGGAGCACCAGGCTGGCCCCGCCGATCAGCATCAGCAGCGAAACCATGCCGAAGAACAGCCGCCAGCCGCTGTTCGGGCGACGCACCGACCACCCGGCCCCCAGCATCCCGATCAGCGTCGCGCCCGCTCCCCCGCCGCCAAGCACGGTCAGCAGCGGGTTCACGTCGTCGAGCACGATCTCGAACTCGCCGGAACAGCCCGTCCCGGGACCCGCGGAGGAGCCGGCGATGACGAAGACACGGCCCAGGATGGCGAGGGTGGACACGTCGACATCATCGGCGCCG
>JANMPX010000173.1:0-12057 GCA_031370085.1 Chloroflexota bacterium
GATTGGGTGCGCGGCGTGGCCCGGTTGATCTCGTCGACGAGGAGCACGTTGGCAAAGACCGGACCGGGCACAAACCGAAAATCCCCGTGGTCAAGGATGCTGCTGCCGGTCACATCGCTGGGCAGCAGGTCCGGCGTTCCCTGGACGCGCGCGAAGGACAGGTCGAGTGCCTGCGCGAATGCCCGCGCCAGCAGCGTCTTGCCAACGCCCGGCACATCCTCGACCAGGGCGTGGCCCTCGGCCAGCACCGCGGTCGCCATCAGTCGCAGCGGAAGGTCGGCCCCCACGACCGCGACCGCCACCGATTCGCGCAGATCGGTCATGAAACGCGCGCCGCGATTGTTCGCCCGGAGCTCGGTCATGTCACCGAACCGTACCCCGGCCTCCGCCCTCGGCGTTCATCGCGGAGCGGCGCGGAGAGACGCCAGCGGCGCCCGCTCACTCGCCGATCAGCAGGCTGCGCAGCTCGGATTCGCGATCGGCCGAGGTAATCGCCAGGAGCTTGTCGCCGGCTCGCAGGACGGTATCGGGCTTTACTGCAATGGCGCGGCTGTCGCGCACGATGACGGCAACTGTGCTGCCTTCGGGGAGCTGCACGTCCCGCAGCACGCGGCCGATGACCGGCGACGTGGCGTCGAGCTGCGCCTCCACGATCTGCACCTCGCCGCCCTCCAGGTCCGCCAGGTGCAGGAGGTCGTGGATCGGGATCTCGTGCTCGATCACTCCGAGGATGCTGCGCGTGGGGCTGACCGTCTCATCGATCGCCAGGCGGCGGAAGAGCGCTTCGTTCTTCGGGTTGTTGACGCGGGCGATGGCTCGCGGCACGTTGAAGCGCATCTTGGCCACCTGGCATGCCACCAGGTTGTCCTCGTCATCGCCGGTCACCGCTGCGATCACGTCGGCGCGGCCCATCCCCGCCTCGGCCTGGTAGCGACCTTCACAGCCGTCATTGGGGACAACGATGCTGCCAAGCTCATCGGCGATCGTCCGTGCACGGGCGGGGTCCTTTTCGATCATGACCACTTCATGGCCGGCAGCCAGCAGCTCCTTGGTCAGGTAGTAGCCGACATTGCCGCCACCGATCACCACCACGTACATGGTCAGCTCCCTTCCGGGGAGGTTGCAGGCTCGGAGGCTGCCGCCGCCCGCGAGCCAGGGGGCGGCACTCCCTGACGTGGTTCCGCGGTGGGCGGCTGCACCGCGCCGTTCGTCGCCTCGGCACCCTGTGCGGCGGCGAGCACCAGTGCGTCGGCCAGCAGCACCGTGCGGCACAGGGTCTCGAGGCCAAGGGTCCGATAGGCTTCTGCGCGCACCGGGTCGTTGATCTTGGCGATGACGCGCGGGATGCCGAACAGGTGCTTGCCGAGCTGGGCCGCCAGGGTATTGCGATTGTCGCCCTCGGTGAGCGCCATGAGGAGCTCGGCGAGGTCCGCGCCGGCGCCGCGCAGGACGTCCTCGTCGGTCCCGCTGCCGCGCATGGTGATCCCGCCGAAGGTGCTCGGCAGCCGACTGAAGGCCCGTTGATCGATGTCGACCACCGTGACGTGGTCGCCGCGCCGGTCGAGCTCCGCGGCGGTCTGGGCGCCCACCCGGCCGCATCCGATGATGATCACCCTCATGGCGTGTGTGCCAGCTCCTCAGTCTCGACCCGCAGGCACCAGACCGGTACAAGCGAATTGCGCATCACATACGGGACCGTCCGTCCCGCGTCCCAGCCCCCGCCGAACCGCTTCTTATAGCGCAGTCCCAGCACGATCAGATCGGCTCGCTGGGCAACCGCATCATCGACGATCGCGGCGCCCGCCGCTCGCGCCTGGCTGATCCCCGCCTTCACCTGGACATCGTGCTCCAACAGGAAGGCCTCGCCGCGCCCAAGGATCTCATCGGCAAACGCGACTGAGGCGGGCTCCTGGGCGTCCAGCTGTCGCTCGAAGGGCACCTCGATCACGTGAAGCAGGAGGGCCACGCCGGGTGTATCCGCCAACATCAGGGCGGTCAGCCGCAGGGCGGCGTCATCCGCCTCGGTGCCGGCCATCGGCACGAGCACGCATTCGAAGGTGAGCAGCGCAGGGCGCTTGTCGCGACGACCAAAAATCATGCGACCGATATCCTACGGCGCACTCGCCGGTGCCGGTACCGACAGCCGGCCGTCCACGATGAACTCGTCGGAGGTCACGTCGGTGGCGACGGCTGGCAGGTCGCCAGCCGGCAGGTCGGCGCGCGGCACCAGCACGCAGTCGGCGGGGTAGCTTGGCGGCCCGGTCCCAATCCCCCTCGGCTCTGTCTCACGCGCCGCGATCTGCATCGCGCCGTCGACGATCTGGATCGACTGGATGGTGACCGCCCAACCGCCGGTCGCCCGCTCGCCAATTGACAGGCACAGTACGCCATTCAGAGTGAAGTCAATCCCCGCCTGCAGGGGGGTGAGCAGGGCGCCTGCCGCCCGCTCGTCGAACGCGATATTGATCCCCGCTGCCGCCTTGTCGGTGGGGTTGATACCGGTCAATCGCGAGATGCCCACGTTCCGCGTATCGCCGCCGCTCGGCCCGGCCGCCGCGGAGCCGGCTGCAGGCGAGCTGGTCGGAGCCGTGGAGCAACCGGCCAGCGCCAGGATCAGCAGCGCCGCCCAACAGGACCGTGTCATCGGCCCAGCGCCAGCCGCTCGACGAGCCAGTGAGGCAGTTGCGCGGCGCGCATCAGCCGCTGGGTGAGCGCCACGTCGTAGGCCACGCGGCGGAATTCCGCGGTGCCAGCCTCGGTGTCGAGGACCAGGTACGAAGCATGTGGGTTTCCGTCCCGCGGCTGACCCACGCTCCCCGGGTTGATGAGGGCGCGACGCGCATCCAGCGCGATCGGCGCCGCGCTGTCGGCCGTGACCACCTCAATCCGACCACGGTCGGCGCGATAGATGACCGGCTGGTGGGTATGCCCGTAGAGGCAGTGGCGTGTCTCGAAGGCATCCAGGTTGGCGGCTGCGACCGATGCGTCGGTGATGTACTCCCAGATCGGCTCCCGGGGCGATCCATGGACCGCGGTCAGCTCGCCATCGCGCCGGACCTCCGGCAGGACGGCCAGGTACGCGCGGGAGTTGTCGTCGAGCACCTCCCCGGTCCAGCGGATGGCGGTCGCCGCATCGGGGTTGAACCAGCTGGCGTCCACCGTGCCGATCGCCGCGCCGTCATGGTTGCCCAGGACCGACCGGGCCCCAAGCTCCTGCAGTCGGAGGATCACCTCGTTGGGCTGCGGCCCGTAGCCAACGATGTCGCCGAGCGCCCAGACCTCGTCGACAGGCGGCATTGCCTCGCAGACAGCATCGAGCGCGGCGAGATTGGCATGGATGTCCGACAGGACGGCAAGGCGCATGGGGGTGGGAGTATACCGAGGGACCACGGGCCGACCGATATCGGCCTGCGGGACCTTCCGTCAGCCGAGCGGACGGCGGCCGGGCTCGCCGGGACGCCTCGGAAAGCGCGGCGGCGTCTTGCGCTCCTTGGCGACCACGACGAAGGAGTGCCCTCCCAGGGTTGACAATCCGGACTCCACGATCCGCGGCGTTCCGCCGCCGACCTCGGCGCAGGCGGTAGCTCCACGGCGCAGCTCTTCATCCTGCTCCGCGATGGGGCCCTTCCATGCGAGCAGGAATCCGCCCATGCGCACCAGCGGCAGCCCCAGCTCGGCGAGGACGGGCAGCGACGCGCACGCTCGGGCAGTGGCAACCCCGTATCGCTCGCGATGGTGCGTGTCGCGACCGAGCGACTCGGCTCGCTCGGAAAGCACGGTCACGCCGCGCAGGCCGAGTGCCTCGACCATCTCCTGCAGGACAACGGACTTCTTGCGGACCGAATCGACCAGGGTCCACGAGATGTCGGGTCGGGCCAGCGCAAGCGGGATCGCCGGGACGCCTCCGCCCGAGCCGAGGTCGACGACCACGTCCGTCTCCCACGCGTCCAGCAGCGGGAGTGCCGCCAGCGCGTCGAGGAGGTGGAGCCGAGCCACCTCGGCCGGGTCGGTGACCCGCGTCAGATTGAGCCGCTGGTTGGCGGCAAGCAGCAGCGAAACGAAGTGCTGCGCGGCGTCGAGGTAGCCGGGCGGCAGGAGCGCGGCAATCGTCGGCGCATCGGCCAGAAGGCGTTCCAGCGCCACGCGCGAGGCCAGGGCGGCGTGATCGGCTGCAGGCAAGGAACATGCCTCCGCGGCGGCGTTTCGGTCTTCCCGGTCACGGGCGGTTGGCGGCCGGCTTTCGCATCGGCCCCGCGCCGTGTCCGGTTACCGTACTCGGCCACCGGGGAAGCAGGACGACCAACCTAGCAGCCGCGATCGGTGGAGATCAAGACGCTTATCCACCATCCAGCGCTGGTTCCATCAGATTGTGGATAAGTCCGCGGGCTATACTCGGCTTCGATGGCGCCATGGGGATACCGGGCAGGTACGATCGAGGTCCAGTGGCGGCGACGCTGACCGTCGGCTCGCCACGATTCGCCCACCAGAGCGAGGCGGAGCTGGCCAGGATCCTCGACTTCTACCAGGTGGCATGGCGTTATGAGCCCGACCTCTTCCCGATCTCCTGGAACGCGGATGGGGCGGTGACCGAGTCCTTTGCCCCGGACTTCTACCTCCCCGAGATCGACCTGTACGTGGAGCTCACCACGCTCAAGCAGGCCCTCGTTCGGAAGAAGAACCGCAAGCTGCGCTGGTTGCGCCAGCTCTACCCCGACGTGCGCATCAAGCTCTTCTACGCTCGAGACTTTCGAGCGCTGATGGTCAAGTACGGGCGCCTGGACTTCCTGGCCGATGTGACCGCCATGAACGGCAACGGCCCGCTCAACGATCGATGATCCACCAGGACGTCGAGGAGATCCTCCTCACCGGTGAGCAGATCCAGGCACGTGTCGCTGAGCTGGGGGCCGAGCTTGCCCGGGACTACGCAGGTCGCAACCCGGTGCTGGTGAGCGTCCTAAAGGGGTCGATCATCTTCCTGGCCGACCTCGTGCGCGAGATGGAGATCCCGCTGGCGATCGACCTGATGGAGGTTTCCAGCTATGGCGCCTCCACTGAGTCAAGCGGGCAGGTCCGCATCCTCAAGGACCTGTCGAGCTCGATCGAGGGACGCAACGTCGTGGTCGTCGAGGACATCATCGACACCGGTCTGACCCTCAACTACCTCCTGCGCTACCTGCACGACAAAGGCCCCGCCTCGATCAGCATCTGCTGCCTGCTCGACAAGCCGGCGCGTCGCCTGGCGCAGATCGAGATCGACTACCGCGGGTTCACCATCCCGGATCGCTTCGTGATCGGCTATGGCCTCGACTATGACGAGCGCTATCGGAACCTGCCCTATGTCGGCGTCCTGCGCCCATCGGTGTACGGCGCCACCGTCCCGGAGTAGGGTCGGGTGACCGACGGCACTGGCCGATTCCGCTTTCCGATCCTGCTGGGGAGCATCCTCATGCTGGCCGCTGGCTTCCTCCCCTGGTGGCGTGCCGGCGGCGAGACGATTGACGGCGTGCCGGTCCCGGCCAGCACCGGGATCGGGCTCGAGGGACCCGGGATCGTGATCTACGGCGCGGCCATCGCGGCGCTCATCCTGCTGGACATCGGCTACATGCGCGGGCGCTGGGGCTTCGTGCTCGACGCACCGGCCGTCTATCTCGGCCTCGGGCTGGCAGCTGCCGGTGCGCTCGTTTACCGCTCCTGGGAGCTATGGTCGGTCGGCTTCCTGCCGGTGCCGCAGCATTCGCCCGGGATCGCGGCGGCGGCGATCGGGATCGCCCTTCTGCTGTACGGCGCAGGTCGCGGCTTCGGGGCGCGCCGTTACTCCTAGCGCGCGGGCATGATCAACGGGGCGAGCACGATCCAGCCGACCAGGACCGCCACCAACAGCCCGGCGAGGATGAGGATCGGTCGCAGGTCGGGCCGATAGTCTCGCGGCGAGCGGCGCGGTGGAGGCAGGTCACCGGACATCGGCGCCGGCTAGATCTCGCCCAGGTAGGACTGCCGCACCTGCTCGTTGGCCGCCAGGTTGGCTGCGGTATCGGCCAGGATGATCTGGCCCGTCTGCATGACGTAGCCGCGGTTCGCGATATTGAGCGCCATCAACGCGTTCTGCTCGACCAGCAGGATGGAGGTTCCCTCCGCGTGGATGCGGTGAATCGTCTCGAAGATCGATTCCACCAGGATCGGTGCCAGGCCCATCGACGGCTCGTCGAGGAGGAGGACCTTCGGCTTGGCCATCAAGCCTCGGCCGATGGCCAGCATCTGCTGCTCGCCCCCGCTGAGCGTTCCGGCAGTCTGGCTCCGCCGCTCCTTGAGACGGGGGAACATGTCGTAGGCCCGCTCGATGCCAGCGCGCAGGTCGGCCTCGTCGGTCAGGGTGAAGCCCCCCATCCGCAGGTTCTCATCGACCGTCAGGCGCGCGAACATGCGGCGTCCCTCAGGAACCTGCACCACGCCTCGTTCCACGATGTGATGCGGCAGCACCGCGGTCAGGTCCTCGCCCTCAAGGTGCACGTTGCCCGATCGCGGTCGCACCAGGCCGCTGATGCAGTTCAGCGTGGTCGTCTTCCCCGCGCCATTCGCTCCGATGAGGGTGACGATCTCGCCCTCGTCCACGACGAGCGAGACCTGGCGCAGGGCGTGGATATTCCCGTAGAAGGCGTCGATCCCGTTGACTTCGAGTTGGCTCATCAGGCTTCGGAGCCTGCAGCGTCGTGTGCCGGGACCGGCGCGGCGGCGGCCGCCGCTCCTCGGCCCAGGTATGCCTCGATTACGCGGGGATTGTTCTGGATCTCGCGCGGCGTGCCCTCGGCGATCTTCTCGCCGTAATCAAGAACCGTGATCCGCTCCGAGATGCCCATCACCACGCGCATCTGGTGCTCGATCAGGAGGATTGTGATGCCGAGCTCGTCGCGCAGCCGACGGATGAATTCGGTCATCTTGTGCGTCTCGGCGGGGTTCATCCCGGCCGTGGGCTCGTCGAGCAAGAGCAGCCGTGGCTGGGTGCTCAGGGCGCGGGCGATCTCCAACCGCCGCTGATCGCCGTAGGGCAGGTTGTTGGCCTGGCTCCTCCCATGCCCGGGAAGGCCGACGAACTCGAGGATGCGCAGGGCTTCCTCGTGGGCCTTATCTTCCTCCTCGCGCACGGCTCGCGTGCGCAGCACCGCCCCGATCCACCCGGTGTGCAGGGAATGGTGCTGACCGACCAGGACGTTCTCGATTGCCGACATGCCGGCGAAGAGCCGGATGTTCTGGTACGTGCGGGCAATGCCCAGCCGAGCGATCTGGTCGCGTCGCAGCTTGTCGATCGGGTGCCCTTCGAACTCGATCCCTCCCTCATCGATGCGGTACCAGCCGGCAATGCAGTTGAAGAGGGTCGTCTTGCCCGCGCCGTTCGGTCCGATCACACTGACGATCGCCCGCGGTTCGATCTCGAGGTCGAGGCCCTTGATCGCGACGAGCCCTCCAAACCGTTTGGTGACGCCCTTGGCGACCAGCTGCGGCATGCTGCCTCCCTACGGGCTGTGGGTGGGTGCTGCCACGACGGTGTCCGCCCCAAGCTCCGCGCTCATGAGGTGAACTTCGCGGGATGCGAACCTGGTGGGCATGATCCCCTCTGGCCGATACAGCATCATGGCGATCAGCGCGGCCCCGTAGAACAGGAACCGATACTCACTGAACTCGCGGAAGAGCTCAGGCACACCGATCAGGAAAACGGCACCCAGCACCGCGCCAGGGATGCTGCCCATGCCGCCCACAACGACGATTGCCACCACGTTGATCGACACGAACAGCTGGATGCTGCTGGCGAAGACAGAGCCGACCAGCGCTATGAAGATCGCGCCGCCCAGGCCGGCGAACCCGGCGCCGAGCATGTAGGCCAGCAACTTCGTCTGGACGAGGTTCACGCCAAGGGCCTCCGCCACGTCCTCATCCTCACGGATGCTGATCCACGCGCGTCCGATGCGCGAGGCACGGAGTCGCCAGGCGACTAACGCGATGATCGCCGCGCCCGCCAGGGCGATGTAGTACATCTGGTTCGGGCCGGCCAGGAAGTGGGTTGGCTCCACCGGGATCGGCTTGGGCACGTTGAGGATCCCGCGCGGGCCACCCAGGGCAAACTTCAGCAGGTCGGAGCCCGCCAGGATGCGGATGATCTCGCCGAAGCCGAGCGTCGCGATGGCCAGGTAGTCGCCCCGAATGCCCAGGATCGGCAGGCCCAGGACGGCGCCGAAGAGCATGGCAAAGATCACGGCGAACGGGACTGCCGCCCAGAACGGCCAATGGGCGATGCCGAACTCGGCGGTGGAGGTCAGGAGTCCCACGGTGTACGCACCGACCGCGAAGAAGGCCACGAACCCCAGGTCGAGCAGACCGGCCAGGCCAAGCGTGATGTTCAGACCCAGGCCCATGAGCACATAGAGCGCCACGTAGGCGATGACCTGGGCCACGAAGGGGCCGAGTGCCTGCGGAAGCACGAGCACCATCAGAGCGGCGATCACGAAGAGCGGCCACGTCACCAGTCGCTGGCCGGCTGGTGGCATAGCGACCACCCGCTGCCGCACGCGCGTGTAGAACCACAACTCGCGCCCGCCAACGAATACGACGACCGTTGCGAGGGCCCCGATCACCGTCACGCCGAGCGATGAGAAGAGCAGCCTCGCCAGCCCCGCGAGCGGCGTGGTGAGCATCGCGGTTCGGAGGATCCCCGCGAACAACCCCGTCAGCAGCAGCGCCAGTACGAACGTCGTCAGCGGGCGGCGGGCAGCCATTGGCAGCCTCGCGCCTACGCCCCCAGCGGCGCCGAGCACCGCCCCGATGACGATCGGTATCCAGCTGCCCGCAAGACCGTTCCCGAACGTCAGGATCTCGTAGAGCAGGGGAGAGGCGTTGAGGAAGACGAACCGCACGTTGATGAACTCGCCCAGGATCACGAGAGCGGTCAGCCCGGCCCCGGCAATCGACCCCGCGAGTGCACCGGGCAGCGCGGCCATGCCGCTGCGCACGTCGGCCGTCCGGGCAGCCACCACGCCCGTCCCCAGCAGGGCAAGCACGAGCGCGGTCTGGCCGAGCGAAATGACGTCTTTGATCAGGGGTCGCGCGTGGAAGACCGGGACGATGCCGACGAGGCAAAGGAAGATAGCGATGCCTGCACCGAGCAGCCCGATCCGGATCACCGTTCTCCACGGCACGTCGGCGAATCGAACGCTTGCGTCCTGCATGATCGGGTCAGGCTCGCTGCGCCACGCGCTCGCCCAGGATCCCGGACGGCCGGAAGATGAGCACCAGGACCAGCATGGTGAAGGCGATCACATCCCTGAGTTGATTGGGCGACGGGACGTTCAGACCCGAAAGGAACAGCGTTGGGCCGACCCCCTCGACCTGACCGAGAAAGATGCCGCCAAGCATGGCGCCGGGGATGTTGCCGATCCCGCCGAGCACCGCGGCGGTAAATGCCTTGATGCCGGGGACGAACCCGGTGAAGAAGTACACCTGGCGGAAGATCAGGCCGTACAGCACGCCGGCCGCCCCCGCCATCGCGGCACCGATCGCAAACGTCATCACGATGGCCCTGTTGACGTCGATCCCCATCAAGGCAGCCGTCGCCTTGTCCTCGGAGACGGCCCGCATCGCGGTGCCGAGCTTCGTCCGCTGTACGAACCAGAAGAGCCCGGCCATCATGACCAGCGCGGATGTGACGACGAGCACGTCGATCCACTTCATGCGAAACGCCTCCAGGCCCAATGGCACCTGGGCATCGAGGATGCGGACCGTCGGATACGCATAGATGCCGGCTCCGAAAAACCCGCGAAACGTGTACTGGAGAAAGAAGGAGGCCCCAATGGCGCTGATGAGCGGCACCAGGCGGGGCGCGTTCCGGAGCGGTCGATAGGCGATCCGCTCCACGAGCAGGGCGAGTGTCACCGAGACCGCCATGGCCCCCACCATCATCAGCAACACCGAAATGATGGAGGTCAGGGGGTTGAGGTTCAGGAAACCGATGGCGGCGAGCGCCGTGGCCACGAAGTAGCCACCGAAGGTACCGGCCATGAAGATCTCGCCGTGGGCGAAGTTGATCAAGCGCAGGATGCCGTAGACCATCGTGTAGCCCAGGGCGACAAGCGCATAGATGCTGCCCAGCACGGCGCCACTCACGATGAGGCTGAGCCAGGCCTCGGCAGAGTACCGCCCGCTGGCGAGCGTCAGCGCCGATCCCACGATGACAATAAGGACGACGGCGATCCGAAACGCCCACAGGACGCCCGCGATCGCGCCTTCCGTGATCCGCTCGACGACCCTGGCGTACATGTCGCGGCTCGGTCCTCAGGAGGGCGGTCGACTAATCGGAGGACGAGCCGGGATGACCCGGCCCGTCCTCAAGTCCAATATTGCTGAGGTGCGAGGATTCTTACGTGGCGCTACTTCGTGTAGAAGCTGGGGTCAGGCGCCCAGATGGGTTTCAGCGGCGGCCACACGACCGGCGGACCCACCTCGCGGGCGGTGACTTGGTAGACCGCAAGGATGAGCGCGCCACAGTCCCCAGTGGGGGTGCACGTGTGCGTGCCCGTGAGGCCCTGGAGGTCCTTGGTGGCGAACAACGCTGCGCGATACGCCGTTCTGGGGATGAAGGTCGTCCCATCAGCCCCGGTGACGGCGACCTTCGTCAGAGCTGCGATCACCATCACTGTCGCGTCGTAGGCGTGGGCGTGGAAGATGCTGAGCGGCTGCTCGCCATACTTGGCGAGGTGCTTTGCCAGAAAGTCCTGGTATCCAGCCGCGAACTTCGACGTGTCAGGGCTCGAGATCAGCTGCCCAAGGGCTGCTGGACCAGCGGCAGTGAGGTAGTCCGGCGAGAAGGTTCCATCCGCCGACATGAGGGCGGTGTTCTCAAGGCCGGGAGTGTTCTTCGCCTGGTCAGTCAGGAAGCCGGCCCCGGCAATGAAGACCGGGAAGTAGATGGCGTCCGGCTTGCCCGCGGCGATCGGGGTGAGGACGCCGCTCATGTCGGTATCGGTCTTGGAGATGGCCTGGTCGCCGTTGGGAATGATCGTACCGCCAAGCTCCACGAAGTGGTCCCTCGCGACCTTCGCGAGCGCTTCCGCGTAGCCGCTGCCGTCGTGGACGGTTGCCAGCGTCTTGAAGTGCTTTTCGTTGTACAGGTACTCAGCCACCATCCTGCCCTGGAAGTAGTCGCTGTGTGCGGTGCGCAGGAAGCCTGCCAACTCGGGACCCCGACCCGGGACGGTGAGCCCGGCGCGGGTCGCGGACGACGAGACCGTTGTCATACCGGCGTCGGTGATGGTCTTGATGCCACCGAGCACCTCGTCGGTGCAGTTCGGCCCGATGAGGCCGGCAATCGTGGTGTCAGCGGCAATCTTCTGGGCCGCAGTTGCCCCACCCTCCGGGGTGCACAGGCCGTCCTCGGTGGTCAGCTGGATGTCATGGCCGAGCAGCTTGCCGCCCTGGTCGTCGATGGCGATCTCCACGCCGCGCTTGGAGTCCTCACCGAGCGTGCTATCGGCCCCCGACAGGACTCCCCAGAAGACGAAATGGATCGGCTCGCTGGCCGGGATCTCCACACAGCCGAACGCATCTGCTGCACAGATCGCGGCAGCGTCCTGCCCGCTGCTGGCGCTTGCAGCCGTCGATCCGGACGGGCTGGCCCCGGTCGAGCACGCCGCGAGGACGAGGAGCATCACCGAGGTGATGGCGCTCCATCGCAAGTACTTGTGCATCCGTGATCTCCTCCAACTGCTGGGACGGCGCACACGCGCGCTGCGTCATAAGGGTGGGCCGCATCATACGAGTGCGCTCCATGGCGCGCAAGGTGTTGCGTCCTCTTTTTGAGTAGTGCCGTGCGGTCTGTTACGTTCACTGACCGCCCCCGCCTGAGCACAAATGCGGGGCGTGCTATCCTTGGTGCGGTACGTCTGCAGCCTCCGCGCTGCGTTTCGCTCCCGAAAGGATCCACGCGATCCGCCCCTTCGGTTCACTCGGGCCCCTTCATCGGCGCTGTCGATGAGCTCAGAGGTGTCGACCGTGTTGGGACAGCCGGGGAGCGCC
>JANMPX010000191.1:0-8077 GCA_031370085.1 Chloroflexota bacterium
GCAAAGCTCGCCATCGAAGCGAGGAATCAGCGCACCTCGTCGTGAGTCGCACCGTCATTGCACCGTGATGGTCACGTTCATCGTCGGGTGGACGATGCAGGTGACCTGGTAAGTCCCTGCCGCGGCGAACGTATAGCTGCCGGACGCGCCAGCCTCGAGCGCGAGATCGAACAGCGCTCCTGACGCCGCCGTGCCGTTCGTCCCGTTGGTGGCCGTGTGCTTGACGGCGTCGTTGTTCTTGAAAGTGACGGTCGTCCCGGCGGCGACGGTCAGGTTGGCGCCGAAAGAGAAGTTCGCAATCGGGACCACGACCGCGGCCCCGCTGGGTGACGCGCCTTCGGACGCGCTTGCGGCGACGGTGGATGACGCGCTGGGCACTGCGCTGGATGACACGGCGACCGATGGGCTCGCCGCAACACTCTCAGCCTGGGTCGGCGACGCCACCGGTTTCCCAGCCACGTATTGGCCGCTGACGATGGCGTAGATCAACGTGAGCAGCAGGACGCTGACCACCGCAGAGCCAAACAGAAAGATCCTGCCCATGAGCCCTCTTCCCTCGCCAGCTTCGGTGGCCTGCGGTTTCCGACGCTACGCCGGACCAGGCGCAACTCTACGAGATTGGGGCGGCCCGCGGAGCGCGCGCAATCCAGCGCGGCCTGTAACCGGGGGCGTATCCATCGTCAGACCCGCCCGCCGAAAAGGAACAGAGGAAGCAGATCGTGAAACGCACATACCTGATCACCGCAGCCGCGGCCCTGACGTTCGTCCTTGGTGCCTGTACTGCCGCTGGAGGCGGACCCAGCGCCGGCGGAGCGACGCTCACCGTGGCCCACACGTCGGCCGGCGACTCACTTGCGGGCGCCAGCGGCATGACGCTGTACATCAACACCAAGGAGGCCGATGGCACCATCGCCTGCACGGGCGGCTGCGCGGCTGCCTGGCCACCGCTGACCGGCGCCGCGACCGCGGGCAGCGGGGCGACTGGCACGCTCGGCACCATCACGCGGCCCGACGGATCGGTCCAGGTGACCTACAACGGAGCTCCGCTGTACTACTATGCCGCCGACACTGCGGCCGGGAACGCCACCGGGCAGGGAGTCGGGGGCATCTGGTTCATCGCGTCGCCCAGTGGCGCCGGCTCCAGCCCGGCTGCTTCAGCAGCTGTGTCGAAGAGGCCCGGCTACTAGACCGTCGTCCCCGCGGCCGATTGCATGTGGAGCAACTAGCGACGACTTTCAGGTCGATTCGGGCCTTAGGTTGGTGGCCGTTTGCCACCGGAGCCAATCGGCACACGGCAGAGGGGCCTGCCTCGTCGGTACGTGCCCAGGCTGCAAGCTGTCGATTCCGGACGAGGCAGATCGTTCTTTCCTGGTCGGTACATGCTCAGGCTGCAACCGCCGGTTTCAGGGCCGCTCGCCGGACGAGGAGCAGGACAGCGGTGCCACCGACCAGGTAGCCGCTGCCCTGCACCACCAGCAGCAGCACGACCGGCAGCACCTCGCCAAGCACGCCGGCGGTGATCGCGCCGACGAGCGCGCCCAGTCCGCCCACTGCGCCGATGGCGCCGACCACCCGCCCTCGGTGGCTGTCCTCGGTCTCCGACTGTTGGAGCGTCGTCACCGCAGCGCCCATCGCCGCCCCGGGGACGCCCACGATCACCAGCATCACCAACGCAGGACCGATGTGCGGGTACAGGACCGGGTAGGTGAACAGCACCAGATCGATGGCCCCGAAGGCCAGCGCGCCGCCGATCAACAGCGGCAGCGGCCGGATCCGCGCCCCCAGCCGCGCGATGGCCAGCGCTCCGCCCAGCCCCCCGATCGCCTGGGTCGAAAGGACCCAGCCGTAGCCGGTGCCATCGGAGTGCAGCGCCTCGACGACCCACGGCACGAAGAGGGTGGCTGTCAGCCCCTCGCCGACCGCGGTGATCACCGCGAACACCAGGAGCGCGCGGAGGATCGGCTGGCCCAACACCACCCGCAGCCCGTCGCGCCACTCGTTGACGAGCCTCCGCCAGGCGGAGGCCGCCTCGTGCTCCACCGAGGCCGCGACGTGGCTCACAAACGGCCGCGAATGGATGAGCGCCAGCAACCCGGCCGAGGCGACGAAGGAGATCGAATCGACGATGCCAACGGCGGCGAGGCCGCCGGCCGCCACGATCACGCCGCCCAGCGCCGGGCCGATCAGCCGCGCCAGGTGCCGGCTGACCCCGGTCAGCGCGTTGGCGGTGATCAGCTGCTCCTCACCGCCGGAGAGCAGGGTCGGGACCAGTGCCACCTGCGCGGGCTGAACGAGCTGCGACAGGCTGCTCTCGACCACCAGCACGGCATAGGCGACCCACAGCCCAAGCTGGCCGACCAGCAGGATCGGCAGCAGGCTCGCCGCCTGCAGCAGGTTGACCACCACCATCAGGCGCCGGCGGTCCCATCGGTCCACCAAGACCCCAGCCACCGAGCCGAGCAGGATGCTCGGGCCGAGGAAACACAGGACCATGCCCATGCTGGCCAGCGTCGAGCCGGTCAGGCGGAAGATCTCGTACGGCAAGCCGACGAACAGCACGAAGTCGCCGAGCATCGAGACAAAGCCGCCGAACCAGAGCAGGGCATAGTTGCGCTGACGTAGGATCGCGAGCATCAGCGGATTATCGCGGCACGGCGGCCGCAGAAGAGGAGATGCCTGGATTGATGGACGTCGACATTGCCTGGCGTGCGTGGGGGCGCCGCACGGCATGGTTCATAGCTGGCGCATTCCTGATCGGCTCGGTGATGTTGCTGCTTCTCTCGTTCAACATCACTGCGCCCGAGCTGACCCCGACCGCGTCCGGCGACATGCCCGACAACGTCCTGGCCTTCTTCCAGAACGAGGAGATGCGCTGGCCACAGGATCTGACCCTCAGCCTTCTC
Source organism: Chloroflexota bacterium (assembly GCA_031370085.1). Lineage (GTDB taxonomy): Bacteria > Chloroflexota > Limnocylindria > QHBO01 > QHBO01 > CF-167. The sequence continues at coordinate 2,904 of JANMPX010000191.1, forward strand.
TTCGCGCTCGGTTTCGCCGCGGTGGCTGCCCTGGGCCCGACGTTGAGGCGTCTCCTTGGTGGAGACGGCCCCGGCGCAACAATGGTGTCGTTGGCTTTCGTTGCTGCGGGACTGCTCGGCGTCGTGGCGCAGTTGATGTACGTCGGAGCGAAGGAGATCGCCATCGACCCGCACTACTGCGACTGCCAGTACGCCGCGCATCAGTTGATCGCACGCCGCGAGATGCTCGACGTTGTCAGCAACATCCAGGGATGGCTCACCGATGGATTCACCTACCTGTTCGCGATCGGGCTGCTGATCGCGGCAAGGCTCGGGAGCGAGGGACGCCTGCCGGCCGGCCTGGTGGCCTTCTCGCGGGTCGTGGCCGTGGCGGGGATCGGTACCGCGCTCTTCAGCCGAATCGTCCCGCCGCTTTTCGATTCCCTCGGAATCAACGGAATCGACGTCGGTCAGATCGCGCTGCTGTTCCTCCTCGTCGTGGCCGGGGTGCTGATCCCGATCTGGGCGGCCTGGCTGGGGCGCAGCCTGGGTCCGCAGGAGCCGGCTGCGACCTGAGGCCGATCAGCTCAACGGCTTCACGAGCGCGGCCCCGGCCGCGTAGAGAATGAGATCGCCTTGCCGATCGGCGCCGCGAGGGCAAATGCGCGGCGGATGGTCGCGACGTCCCCGGTGCGCCCGATGCACCCGATGCGCTCCAGCAGGTAGCCGGGCTCCAATGCTGCAGCCACCGCGGTGAACAAGCGCGACGGGAAATCAGCCCGGCGGCCAGGTCATCGGGCGGCCGCCAAGCAGATGGAAGTGCAGGTGGAAGACGCTCTGCCCCGATTCCCCCCCGACGTTGCTCACGATCCGGTAGCCCTCGAGTCCCGCGCCTTCCGCTACGGAACGGAGGGCGGCGAAGAGGGCGGCCAGCAGGCCGCCATCGGCATCGGTCAGGTCTGCGGCTGACGCCAGGTGTCGTCGCGGGATGGCGAGCACGTGGGTGGGCGCACGCGGGTTGATGTCGCGAAAGACGATCACCCGCTCGTCCTCGAAGACGCGGTCCGACGGGATCTCGCCCGCCGCGATCCGGCAGAAGAGGCAGTCCGCCTGGTAGGTGGGATCGCGATCGGCCATGTGGGGAGCCTAGGCGAAGTCGCCGGTCCGCGACAAGATGGCCGCCGCGACCGCGACGGCCACCGTCTCCGAGCGCAGGATACGCGGCCCCAGTCCGGCGATCGCCAGTCCTGCCCGTTGCGCAGCCTCGACCTCGCCGAGGGTGAAGCCTCCCTCCGGACCGATGAACACGCCCGTCGGCGGCTCCAGCTCGGTCAGGCGCTTGCCCTCGTGCCGCTCGAAGAGCAGGACCGATCCAGGCGCGGCGGCCTTGAGCGCCTCCTCGAACGACACCGGCGCCTCGACGGCCGGAATCCTGCCCCGCTCCGACTGCTCGGCCGCCTCGCGCGCCACGGCCCGTAACCGTTCCAGGCGGCGAGGAGAGAGGTCGCGCGCTACGCATCGCTCGGTGGTGATCAACGCGAACCGCGCAATCCCCAGTTCGGTCCCGTGACGAATCACCGGCTCCAGGTGATCGCCCTTCAAGAGCGCCTGCCAGAGGCTTAGCTGGTGGTGCGGCTCGCCGCTCGCGCTCCGGGTCAGCACGACGCACTGGTCTCCTTCAAGCGAGCAGCGCGCCTCGCCGCCGAGGCCATCAAGCAGGGTGATCTCCTTGCGGTCCCGCAGGCGCAGGACCCGGGTCACCTGGTGAGCGATCTCGGCCGGGAGGGGGAAACGGTCCCCAGCCATGTCCGCCGGATCCACGAAGAAGCGATGCACACGCGCAGCCTAACCAGATGCGCTGGGTGACATTGGTCTGCCGGTGCCCGAGGCGGACAGATTCAGATGCCAGCCTCATACGAGGCCTTGGAGGGTCCTAATCGGCCGTTGTGCAGGGTGACAGCCGCATCTGACCGCTCGGGAGGCGGCAAGCGTGGATAATGCGGCTGTGGCCTGAATCTGTCGCTTTCGCCGAGTCAGTCCGCTCCCGGGCTCCGCAGCCACAAGGACACCCACTCACCGTCGTCGAGGCGCTGCTCCAGGACGAACCCCGCGGCGGTGAGCGCGGCGAGGACCTCCTCTGCGCGCCCCTCGATGATTCCGCTGGCCAGAAGCGTGCCGCCCGGCGCGACATGTGCCGCCAGCGGCTCAGCAAGATCGATCAGCAGCGCGGCCACCAGGTTTGCGAGCACCAGCTCGTATCGGGCGCCATCGCTCGGCTCAGCCGGCAGGGTTCCAAGGTGCGCCGTGACCCGCTTGATCAGATCGTTGGCCGCAGCGTTCGCCAGAGTCGCCTCCACCGCCACCGGATCGGTGTCGTAGCAGACCGCTCGCTCCGCACCGAGGCGCAGCGCCGCCAGGGCCAGGATGCCGGAGCCGGAGCCGACGTCGAGGACGACGGGCGGCAGCGGTGAGGTCTGCTGCAGGAGGATCAGGCAACCGCGGGTTGTCGGGTGCAGACCGGTGCCGAAGGCCATCCCCGGGTCCAGGCGCAGCTCGACCTCGTGGGGACCGATCGGCTCCTCCAGCCAGGACGGCACCACTACGACGCGACCGATCCGCTGCGGCACATAGCCCGCTTTCCAGGCCTCGGCCCAGTCCGCCTCGTCGACCGAGCGGACCCGCAGCGCGCCGATCGGGCGCAGGCCGAACGCCTGGAGATGCCACAGCGCACGCTCCGTGGTCTCGATCGACGCCGCTGCCTCGGCGTCGTCCGGGACATGGACCGTCATCTCGTACGGGGCGCTCGGGTCTCCTCGCGCGGAAAGCTCATCACCGGGATCTCGGATCAACCGTGTGGGCCGCACCGCCGCGCCGCGGCCCAGCCGGCCAAAGATTTCGCTGACTGCCTCGACCGCTTCGACGTCAACCTCGACGGTCAGTTCCAGCCAGCGCATCGGGCCGACCTAACTGAACAGGTCGCGAAGCCGGTCGACCAGGCTGGGGGCACCCTTCGGCAGGACCGCCGGGCCGCTCGCCTCGCCAAGTTGCTGGAGCAACTCGCGCTCCTTCTTGCTCGGCTTGGGCGGCACCACCACGGTCACGATCACGTGCAGATCGCCGCGGCCGGTGCCGCGCAGGCGCGGGACGCCGCGGCCGCGAAGCCGGACCTGGGTCCCGCTCTGGGTGCCGGCCGGGATCTCGACCGTCTCGCTGCCTTCGACGGTGGGGACGGACAGCGTCGCCCCGAGCGCCGCCTGCGGGAACGTGACTGGTAGCTCGTGGTACAGCTCCGTGCCATGACGCAGCAACTGCGGGTGCTCCCTGACGGTGATCGCCACGTACAGGTCGCCCGGCGGACCGCCGCGCGGCCCCGCCTCGCCCTGCCCCTCGAGCGCAATGCGCTGGCCATTGTCGATTCCCGCGGGGACGGTCACGGTCAGCTTGCGATCATCGCGCACGCGGCCCTCGCCGTGGCAGGTCGTGCACGGGGTGGCCACCACGCGCCCTTCGCCGCTGCACCGGGGACAGGCGCTGATGTTCACCATCTGGCCCAGGATCGTCTGACTGACTCGCCGCTTCTCGCCGGTCCCGTTGCACTCAGGGCAGGTCTCGGGCTGGCTGCCCGGCTCCGCCCCGCTGCCTTCGCAGGTAGCGCAGCGCACGAGGACCGGGAACTTGATCTCCTTGATGACGCCGTGGACCGCTTCGGCGAACTCGATCGTCATGTCGTAGCGCAGATCGGCCCCGGCGACCACCCGGCGGCGCGTGCGAGGGCCGGTGGGCTGGCCGCCGAAGAAGGCATCGAAGATGTCGCCGAATGGCCCGAACCCGCCGCCGAATCACCTGGCCCGCCCGCGCTGGCTCCATCCACACCGGCGTGGCCGAACATGTCGTAGGCGGTCCGCCGCTGCCGGTCAGACAGAACGCGGTACGCCTCATTCAGCTCCTTGAAGCGGTCGTGGGCGCCGTCGCTGGCGTCGATATCGGGATGGTGGCGCTGCGCGGCGCGGCGGAACGCGCGCTTGATCTCCTCATCGGACGCCTCGCGCGGCACGCCCAGCACTTCGTAGTAGTCCCGCTTCACGGCCATTGCCGGCGGATTATAGCGATTGGCACTCTCAGACCGGGAGTGCCAGCGGTCTCAGCCCGTCACTGGCGCCATTGCGCGGGCTTGCCGCCGCCCGCCCGCTGCGATTGGCGTCGCTTCGTCGCCACATTGTCACGTTGCCAGATCACAGCCTGGTTGGCGCAAGACGCGCCGGATCGGAGTAAAGCGGTTCGGCCGACCGTCTCTGAGCGTGGACCGGACGGTCCCAAGGGCGTTGCAGCCCGCAGATCCGGCCTGAGAACAGCCGCGTTGCGATCTGACGACGAGTGGAGCCGTCGCACCGCATTGCCTCGTCCCGTCGCTGCGGTAGCATCGGCGCTCGATGCCCTCGACACCGCTCCCCGACCTGCGCATCTCGGCCGACCATGCGCGCCGCTTTCTGGTGCGCCGCCATCTCCTGGCGCCGTCGCGCTCTCTGCCTGCCGAACCCGAATCAGTGCTGCGCGTGATCGATCGCCTGGGCAGCCTGCAGTTCGATCCACTCGAGGTGCCGGGCGCCCGCAACCACGACCTGGTGCTGCACGCACGGATCCGCGACTACCGCCGCGACTGGTGCGACGGATGGCTGTACGGGCCGCCCGAGGATCGGCGCCTGATCGAGCTCTACAACAAGAGCCTGAATATCCTGCCGATGGCGGAGTTGCCTCTCTACCGCTACGCCTGGGAGCGTTGGCGCGGCGAGGTCGAAGGCGGGATCCTGACCCAGCACGGCGAGCTGGCGACCATGATTCTCGAGCACATCGGGCGCGACGGCGCACTGTCGACCGATGCCTTCCGCCACGTCGACCACCGCGTCGAGTGGTGGTGGGACAACGGCGCCACCACGACCCGCGCGGCCAAGGCCGTGATGGAGGGGCTGTTCGTGGTTGGGCGGCTGGGCATCTCACGCCGCGATCGGAGCCGCCGCCATTACGATCTGATCGAGCGGCTGGTGCCGCCGGATCTGCTGGTGCGGCGGGTCGATGACAACGAGCAGCACCGGCACAGAGTCCTCAGTCGCCATCGTGGGGTGGGGCTGATGGCGGTCGGTGGCGCCGGCGAGCTCGTGAGCGGAACTGGGAAGGCATCCGAGCGCCTGGAGATCACC
>JANMPX010000249.1:0-14842 GCA_031370085.1 Chloroflexota bacterium
CCCCGGGATCCCCGGGGCGTCGGAGGTCGACCGGGCGCACGGGCGCCAACACCTCGACGTACGTGACGTTTGCATCGAGCGCGGCGGCGGCCGTTGCATCGGCCGGCACGACCGTCATCGGCAGCCACGCCGCTGCCGGGACGGCGGCATCGGGGCGCCGGTTGCGCACCGATCGCACCAGCTCGGAGAGAACCCCCATCTCGGCCTCGGCGCGAGGATCGCGGTCCCCCACAGCAGGCCAGGCGGCACGGATCAGCAGCGGCTCGCCGCCGGTCGCGCCAGGTGCCGCCTCGGAGAGGACCGACCAGATCTGCTCGCTGACGAATGGAACGATCGGATGCAGGAGGCGGAGCAGTCCCGCCAGTGTCTCCGCCGCGGCCGCCCAGGAACGGGCCACCTCGCCGGGGCTGGCGTCAGGTCGGCGCAGATCGACCTTGGCCATCTCCAGGTACCAGTCGCAGTAGTCGCTCCACGCGAACTCGTGGACCGTGCCGGCGTAGGCCGACAGCTCCAGCTCATCGAGCTGGCGCGTGGCCTGCTCGGTCGCCTCCGCCAGGCGAGAGCGGATCCAGCGTTCGGCGAGGGTCGCCTCGCCCTCGGGGTCGACGAGCAGCTCGGGCCGGGCGCCGAGCACGAATCGGGCAGCGTTCCATAGCTTGTTGGTGAAGTTGCGCGCCCCTTCGAGCTTGGCGAGGGTCAGTCGTTGATCGCTGCCGGGACTGGTGCCAACGATCAGCGCGAAGCGCAGTGCATCGGCGCCGATCTCGTCGATGACATCGAGCGGGTCGACGGTGTTGCCTTTGGTCTTGCTCATCTTTACGCCGCCGCCGGCGCGGACCAGGCCGTGCAGATAGATGGTGTGGAATGGCTCGACATCGGTGCAGAAGAGGCCGAGCATCATCATCCGGGCGACCCAGAAGAAGATGATGTCGTACCCGGTCTCCATCACCGACGTGGGGTAGAAGCGCTGCAGGTCAGCGGTGGCGTCGGGCCAGCCCAACGTGCTGAACGGCCACAGGCCGCTGCTGAACCAGGTGTCGAAGATATCGGTCTCCTGGGTCAGCTCGGTGGCGGCGCGTCCGCAGGTAGAGCAGGCGTCGGGGCCGGCCTCGGCATCGGTCACCGTTATGTGGCCGTCCGGGCAGTACCAGGCCGGGATGCGGTGCCCCCACCACAGTTGGCGCCCTACCGCCCAGTCGCGGATGTTCTCCATCCAGTGGGTGTAGACCTTGCCAAAATGTTCCGGCACAATCCGGGTGCGGCCCTCGCGCACGGACGCCAGCGCACGATCCGCCAGTGACCTGGTGCGCACGAACCACTGCACCGACAGGCGCGGCTCGATCACGGTCCCGCATCGATCGCAGTGCCCGATCACCATGGCGTGCGGACGCTCGGCCTCGAGGTCTCCCATGGCCTTCAGACGCTCGAGGATGGCCGCGCGGGCCTCATAGCGATCGAGCCCGGCGAACTCGCCGCCCTGCGCGTTGATGCGGGCCTCTTCGTCGAGCACGCTGATCGCCGGCAGCCCGTGGCGCTGTCCGGTCGCGTAGTCGTCAGGGTCATGAGCCGGCGTGATCTTGACCGCCCCGGTGCCAAAGTCGCGCTCGACAACATCGTCGGCGATGATCGGCAGGCGTCTGCCGAGGAACGGCAACAGCGCCTCCCGGCCGATGAGGTCGCGGTAGCGCTCGTCCTCGGGATGCACCGCTACCGCCACGTCGCCCAGCAGCGTCTCCGGTCTCGTGGTCGCGACCGAGATCCAGCGTGCTGGATCGGGGGACCCATCGCCCAGTGCCAGGTGATAGCGGATCGTCCAGATGCTGCCCATCTCCTCGCGCGGCACCTTCTCCAAGTCGGAGATGGTGGTGCGACAGCGCGGACACCAGTTGACCAGGGCCTCGCCGCGGTAAACCAGGCCAGCGTCGTGCAGGCGCTTGAACGCGGTCCGCACCGCGCGCGCGCTCATCGGATCCATCGTGAAGCGCTCGCGCGACCAGTCGGCCGAGGCTCCCAGGCGGCGCATCTGCAGGCCGATCACGCCGCGCGTCTCGTCCATGAAGCGCCACATGCGCTCCAGGTACCGCTCCCGTCCCAGGCTCTCGCGCGTCTCGCCCTCTTCGGCGATCGCCTTATCGAGGACAAACTGGGCGGCGATGCCGGCATGGTCGACGCCGGGCAGCCACAGCGTGTCGTCGCCACGCATGCGGTGGTAGCGGGTCATCAGGTCTTCGACCGCTACGAACAGGGCATGCCCGGTGTGCAGCGATCCGGTCACGTTGGGCGGTGGCATGGTGACAACGAAGCGCTCCGCTCCGGGGGGCGCCTCCGCGGCGGGGGTGAAGGCCCCGCTGTCAAGCCAGCGCTGGTAGATCTGCGGTTCGGTGGCGGCCGCATCGTAGCGGGGCGCCAGGGCCTGTCGCTGCTCCGCCATTGCGCCGCCTCCCTCAACAACACGAAGACCCGCTCGTCGAAGGACGAACGGGTCGTGGTACCACCTTCGTTCGGCGAGATCGGGATGCACCGATGCCGCCCTTGCCACCGCGCTATCGGGCGGACCCGGCCGGCTCGCGTGCGACCTTCCCCCTCCTGTCGCGGCGGGCTTTCAGCCGATGGCCCGCTTCTCTGCAGCGAACGTGGGAGGGGTACTCCTCACGGTCAGCGCCGTGGCCGGGAGTCTAGCACGCCGTTCGGCGCGGCTGGAGCGCCGCGATCGGATCAGGCCGCGGTGCCGACGCTCACCTTGAGCTGACCATTCTCGGTCTTGAACTCGGCAGCGCTCTCGAAGCTGCGGATCGCGCTGGTCGGGTCGAACCCTGCTGCATGGATTGCGGTGAATACGAACTCGCCCGATGTGCCGAGGCCGAGCGTGACGCGACTGATCCCGCCAGCGCGCTCGAGCGACTGCTTGAAGGAGGTGATTGCACCAAAGCTGCTCAGGCCGGTCACCAGGATCTGCGTGCTGGTCTCGCCGTCTGCAGGCGCCGTGGCGGAGTCGACCGGGGGCGCTACGACGACGACATTGGCTGCCGGCTGCGCGACCACTTCGGCAGCGACCGGGTCGGGCTCCGTCGCCGCGGGTGCCTCGTCGACTGCGGCAGGCGGCTGCGGGACAGCGGGCGCAGCAGCAGCCACAGCTTCCGGCTCACGAGGCCAGGAAGGACGCGCCTTGAGCATGGCGCTCGTGCCAGCCGCTCGTCCTGTCGGAGCGTCGTCGAGAGCAGGCGGCGAAGGCATCTGCTTGACCGCCGCCGCGAAGGCGGCCGGATCGTGCAGGTCAGACAGCTTGGCGAAGAAGGCGGTCATCTGCTCCGCGAAGCGGTCCATGCGCGAAGCGACTGCGCTGAGGGCTCCCTCGCCGGCGGCGGTATTCGCCTTGAGCTGGGCGTCGAGCTGGTTCTGGCGGGCCGCCACCTTGGCGGCTCCCTCCTCGCGAATGCGCTGGATCTCGCCCTGCTCCCAGTCGCCGATGCGCACCGCTTCGGCTTCTGCCTTGTCGCGCAGCTCGGCCGCGCGCAGCTCATTGGCGGATCGCAGCGCTGCCGAACGCTCCTCGACGGTGGCGGCCAGTGTCGCCATCGCCTCGTCGCGTGCCTGCTCGGCGATGTGCTGCATGGCGTCGACCATGCTCTGCAGGAATGGCTCGGCCGCTTCGCTGGCGGCCGGCTCCTCGAGGGGTGTCGGCGCGACCGGCTCGACCGCGGTGGTCGCCGCCTGATCTCCCGCGACGGATTCGACCGGCTGCTGGCCGTTCTGCGGCTGGTCGGCAGCGTCGCTGCCCGCCTCGTCGTCATCGGCCAGCCAGGGAAGTCGAATCCCCTTGCGCCGTGGGGCCTCGCTCATCGGGTCGATCCCTTTCCTGTTGCTTCGTAGAGGGTTGGCGCCACCGTTGCCCACCAGGGCTTGCGGCGGGCCTCAACTGTTATCGGCTCCGGACGGCTCAGCAGCCGGGCCACGTTATGCAGGTCGGTGGTGATCTGCTCGCGCGGGAATTTGGTGATCACGGGTGTCCCCTCGTTGGCCGCGGCGATCGCCTTGGGGCCGTTCGAGACCACGGTGGCACTGATGCGGGTGCCAAGGGTCTTGGCGATGTCGTCGAGCGACACCCCGTGGTTCGCCCGGTTGACGATGACCTTCACCATGTCGCCAAGCCCCACTTCGCGCGCCAGGGCGAGGAACTGCGCGGAGTTGCGCAGCGGGCCGACCTCCGGCGTCACCACCAGGAAGATCTCCCGCGAGGCAGCCAGCATGGCCATCGTGCGATCGTCATAGCTGGGGTGGCAGTCGACGATCACCCAGGCGTGATGCGCTCGCGCCCAGCGCACCGCGGCGACCAGCAGGTCCGTCCCGATGCGGGTCGATTCGCCAGGCTCGCTGCCCCAGTTCAGGATCCGGACTCCGCTCGCCTTGTGGGTGCTGATGGTCTGCTCGAAGGCAGCACTGGTCCACTCTTCCGGCGGCGAGTCGGCCAGGTCCGCAAGCCCGCCGCGATAGGGGGCGTTCAGGACGGCCGTCACGTTGCCCACGCCGACATCGGCATCCAGCAGGCAGACGCTGTCGCCGGTCTGCTCGCGCAGGGCGACAGCCAGGTTCACGGCGATCATGGTCTTGCCAACGCCGCCCTTCGGGGCGAACAGGCTGACCACGGTCCCCTCACCGATGACATTATCGGCATCCATCTCGGCGGCTGGCTCGCCGGCCGCGGTGATCGGAACGGCGAGCCCTGCGCGGATCAGGAGTGCCTGCATCCGATACACCAGTGCCTCGGGCGGCAGCGGCTTGCGCGCGTACTCATCGGTCATCGAACCGGCGGCCGCGTCGACCGCCCAATCGGGGATGTCCTCGGAGAACAGCACGATGGTCGGTGTCGGCCGGGCTCCGTGCAGGAATGCGAACAGCTCCTCGTCACCGATCTCTCCGCGGTCGCAATCGAGCACGGCGAGGTCAAACGGCGAGTCGCCGCTCAGGCGCAGAACCGCCTCGTCGCCTTCGACATCGAAGACGTCGAAGCCGGCCCCGGTGAGCGCGTCCTCGTAGGACATGCGCCGCCCGTCGAGGGCGAGCAGAACGCTCGGACGATTCATGTGCACGTCCTCGCAGTGTGGTGCGGTGACTGGTGGCACCACGATCAGTCCGCAGGCCAGCCGCGGCAATGGGACGACGGCACCACCGCGGGTCGCCGAAGGTACCGGGTGGCGAGCGAGCGCCGCCCTGCTACGACCTAGGCCGACTCCTCGGCTCGCTCGACCGATCGCGCCCGCGGAGTGCGGCGCCGTGGCTCCGCGTCATCGGCGCCGGTGACCAGCATCGGCGGCTGGCCGTGCTCGATCGTTTCGGCGGTGATCACCACCTTCTTCACATCGGTGCGCTCGGGGATGTCGTACATCACCTCGAGCAGCGCCTCCTCGACGATGGTGCGCAGGGCCCGCGCGCCGGTCTTGCGGTCGAGCGCCTTACGGGCGGTGGCGTCGAGCGCCTCCGGAGTGAAGACCAGCTCCACTGAATCGAGCGACAGGAACTTGGCGAATTGGCGAGTCACCGCGTTCTTCGGCTCGGTGAGCACGCGCACGAGGTCGTCCTTGGTCAGGGCGGCGAGGCTGACGACCACCGGCAGGCGACCGACGAACTCCGGGATCAGGCCGTACTTCAGCAGGTCCTCGGGCATCAGGTGGTCCATCAGCCGCCGCCGCTCCTCTCGCGAGCGCTGCGCCTGGGATCCGAAGCCCATTCCCCGCTTGCCGACCCGCTCCTCGACAATCTTCTCGAGCCCCTCGAAGGCGCCGCCGCAGATGAACAGCACGTTGGTGGTGTCGATCTGGATGAAGTCCTGGTGCGGATGCTTGCGTCCGCCCTGCGGGGGCACGTTGGCCACGGTCCCTTCCAGGATCTTGAGCAGTGCCTGCTGGACACCCTCGCCGGACACGTCGCGGGTGATCGAGGGGTTATCGGTCTTGCGCGATCTTGTCGATCTCGTCGATGTAGATGATCCCGCGCTGGGCGCGTGGCACGTCGAAATCGGCGGCCTGGATCAGGCGCAGCAGGATGTTCTCGACATCTTCGCCCACGTAGCCGGCCTCGGTCAGGCTGGTGGCATCGGCGATGCAGAACGGAACATCGAGGATCTTGGCCAGCGTCTGTGCCAGCAGGGTCTTGCCCGAGCCGGTGGGGCCGACCAGCAGCACGTTGCTCTTGCTGAGCTCGACCTCGTCGATGGCGGTCCCCGCGTTGACCCGCTTGTAGTGGTTGTAGACCGCCACCGACAGGACCTTTTTGGCAGGCTCCTGGCTGATGACGTACTGGTCCAGCTTCTCCTTGAGGCGTCTCGGCGAGGGAAGCACCGATGGGGCGGTCTTGGCGTGTGGCGCCTCGAGCATCTCCTCCTCGATGATCTCCTGGCAGAGGTTGATGCACTCGTCGCAGATGTACACGCCCTGGCCAGCGATCAGCTTGCGGACCTGCTCCTGGCTCTTGCCACAGAAGGAGCAGCGGTACGGAACCTTGGTCTTGCTGGTCATCGGACCCCGATGGTAGCACGGGTCCGCGAGCGGACCGCCATGGGACGATGGTCGTAGGATGGGCCGATGCCGCCGCTGCGCTTCGAGCGCGTTGAGACGTCCGTTGGACCGATCCTGGTCGCGGAGACGGAGGTCGGAATCGCGATGGTGACGCGCTCCGATCTGATCGGGCCGTTCCTCGCTTCGCTGCAACGGCGCTTCCCGCGCAGAGAGATCCTTCCCGCCGAGCTCGACCTAGGCTGGCTGATCGACCTCCTTGCCGGCGCGAGCGTAACCCTGCCGCCGATCGATGTGGCTGGCCTGTCGCCCTTTGATGCTCGCGTCTTTCGGGTTGTGCGGTCGATCCCGCGCGGAGAGACGATGACCTACGGCGAGGTGGCAGCGCTCGCCGGCTCACTGGGCGCCGCGCGCGCAGCGGGCGGGGCCATGTCCCGCTGTCCGCTCTTTCCCGCCGTCCCCTGCCACCGCGTCGTGCGAGCCGCCGACGGATGGTCCGGCTGGGGAGCCGACGAGGCGCTCAAGCTGCGCCTGCTGTGGCTCGAGGGCCGAGAGCCGCCTACTTCTTCGTCTTGGGCTCGGCGGCAGGCTTGACTGCGGGAACGGTCCCGCCCGCCGCCTGGGTCATGGAGATCAGCGACTCGCCGCCGCCCAGGAACACCTCGTCGATGAGCCCATAGGTCTTGGCCTCCTCGGCGCTCAGGTAGTAGTCGCGGTCGGAGTCCTTCTTGACCTTGTCATAGGTCTGGCCGGTGTGGTGAGCCAGGATGTTGGTCAGCCGATCGGTCAGGTGGATGACCTCCCGCATCTGGATCTCCACGTCCGGCGTATTGCCCCGGAAGCCGGCCGACCCCTGGTGGATCATGATCCGGCTGTTCGGCAGCGCGAAGCGCTTGCCGGGTGCCCCCGCCGCCAGCAGGACCGATCCCATGCTGGCCGCCTGGCCGATGCAGATGGTGCTCACCGGCGCCTTGAGGTATTGCATGGTGTCGTAGATCGCGAGCCCGCTGGTGACCACGCCGCCGGGCGAGTTGATGTACAGGCTGATGTCCTTGGTCGGATCCTCGCTCTCCAGGAAGAGCAGCTGGGCAATGACCAGGTTGGCGATGTGATCCTCGATCGCGTCGCCCAGGAAGATGATCCGCTCCTTGAGCAGCCGCGAGTAGATGTCGAAGGCGCGCTCTCCGCGTGCGCTCGACTCGATGACCATCGGGACCAACATTCGTTACTCCGACTCGGGTGTGGCTGGAGATGTCGCCCGATCGATCAGGCTGTCGACCAGTGTACGGTTGCGCAGCGTCATGCGCAGGTAGGACCGGCCGCGCCGTGACCGCAGATATTCCTCGAGCCGTGGCTCGCCGCCGTACCGCGCAAGCTGATCGGTGATCTCGGCTTCGATCTCCGCGTCCGAGGCATCGATCCCCTCTGCCTCGGCGATCGCCGACAGGACGAGGAGCGACTTGACCCGGCGCTCCGCCGGCTCGCGCAGCTCGGTTGCCAGCTCCTCGGGCGACTGGCGCGCCATCTCCAGGTACTGCTCCATCCCGAGCCGCTGCTGGGCGAGGCGGCTGCGGAGCTCGTCGCGCATGATCTCGATCTCGTTGGCGATCATCACCTCAGGCAGCTCGACCGTCGCGTTGGCGGTGGCGAAGTCGACGATGCGGTCCGCGAATTGGTGGCGCGCCCCTTCCTCTGCGCGGCGGGTCAGCGCATCGCGGACTTCGGTTCGCAGCTCATCCACGCTGCCCGCGTCGCCAATGCTGCGGGCAAACTCGTCGTCGAGCTCGGGCAGCAGTCGCTCGCGCAGGTCGAGCATGGTCACCTCGAAATGCGCCCCCTTGCCGCGCAGCTCTTCCACCCGGTAGTCATCGGGGAAGGTGATCTCAAAGCCCTTCGTCTCGTCGATCTGCATCCCCACCAGGTTGGCTTCCCAGCCGGGGATCATGCGGTCCTCGCCGATCACCAGCGGCAGCCGATCGGTCGATCCGCCCTCGAATGGCGCTCCGTCGATGGTACCGGTGAACTTGACCGCGGCCACGTCGCCGGTGGCGGCCCCCCGGTCGTCGACCGGGCGCAGGGTAGCCTGCTGCTGGCGCAGGTCGGCGATCACCGCTTCGACCTGCACCGCGGTGACCTCGATCGGCTCCAGGCTGAATGGGTAGCCGCTGTAGGCGCCCAGGGTCACCTCCGGACGGACCGCCACGGTAGCGGTGAAATGCACCGTGGCACCCTCGACCACGGTGGTCGAATCGATATCGACCTGCGGCTGGTCGATCGGCACGATGGTGGTCTGATCGAGCGCGGCGTCGTAGCTGTCGTTGATCAGATGGTCGATCGCCTCGGCGATCACCGAGGCACGGCCGACGAAGCGGTCGATAACGTGGCGCGGGGCCTTGCCCGGGCGAAATCCGGGCACCTTGGTGCGGTCCGCCACGTGCCGGTAGGCGGTGGCGAAGTGGCGATCGACCTCGACCGGCGGCACCTCGATCTCCAGGACGACCCGCGAGCCGGGTTGAGCACGAGTGGCTACGGTGACCAAGGTTGCTCCTGCGCTCGAGATGGTGGGCGAGGCGAGATTCGAACTCGCACGTCTTGCGACACCGGCTCCTAAAGCCGGCGCGTCTGCCGTTCCGCCACTCGCCCGCTGGGTGTGGGTCGGCGGCCGCTCGTCGCGGAGTCTACCAAGGGACCGCCGTCAGCGCCGCGATCAGCTGGGAACGGGGTCTCTTGGCCGCGGGCTCGACATCCCCGAGTAGCCAGCCTCGGCCTGCGCCGGGGCAGCGGCCGACCGGGCGCTCGCCGCCGCCTTGCCGGGCTCCGCTTCCGGCGTCAGGAAGCGCTCGATGGCGCGCCGTGCCAGCGCGGCGGTGAGCAGCGTCAGCGCCGCCTCGGCGGCCTTCCACGCGGTGCGCGACGGGCCGGGTGGGCCCTCGACCATCTGCCGCGCCAGCGCCTCACGCGCCTTGCGGTCCTTGATCGGGTTGCGTCGCCAGCGGGCGAGCTGCTCGGCCAGCGGCCCGCGCACCTGGTCGGCCCCGGAGCCGGCTGTCTGAGCCAGCGTGTCGACCCACGCCTGCAAGGTGTCGGGGAGCGCATCGAAGGCCTTCTGGCCGGCGGTGGGCGCCAGCCGGCGCCGCGCAGCGCGGGCAAGCCGCCGCGGGCCGCCGGCCAGCAGGAAGACGGCCGCCGCGCCCAGGCCGATCACCAGGCCGGGGTTCTGTCGGACCCGCTGCGGGATGTCCAGTGCCCGGCGCATCTCCTCGACGGTCGATTCCATCTGGCTGCGATGGGCCGCGATCTCTAGCCGCGTCTCGTCAATCGTCTCGCCCATGCGATCTCCTCCTTGACCGATGCGATCGTCTCGGCTGGTGGCCCGACCCGGATCTTGCGCACGCCCCGGTACGCCAGCACACCCGCAACCAGCAACAGGACGATGAAGACGATGATGGCCATCACCCAGTCCGGCAGGCCCGTCAGCGCGGCGAGACCCAGGATCAGGCTTGCCACCAGGGCGATCAAAGCCATGAAGATCAGCCCCAGCGCGATGCCGATGAGGATCGCTCCCCGCTTGGCTCCGGCCAGCATGAGAGCGATCTCCTGACGGCCGTGCTGCAGCTCCAGCTTGGCCAATGCGATGGCATCGCCGATCAGCTGCCGCGCGAGCGCGAACACGCCCCGCTGTTTCATGCTTCCTCCGCTGGGACCTGGGCGCCTCGATTCTAGCAACCCCGGCCGGCAGTCCCCGCTCAGACACTCCCGGGTCGGCTCCGCTATCCTCCGCGTCGCATGGCCAAGCGACGGACCTCCGGCATCCAGCGACGCTCGCGCGCCTCGGACGAGGCGCTCAGCCGACGGCTGGGCGCTGGCCGTGGCGGACTCGACTGGCGCCTGCTGCTGATCGGTGGCGTCCTCATCCTCGGCGCGATGGTGCTGGTCGTGATCCTGCTGTTCGGCGGCAGCAAGGGCGGCGGCACGTCGGCGGTCGGGTTGCAGCAGGTCGACGACGGACGCGGCCATGTCGCCGAGGGGACCGCCGGTGGGCCGTACTCATCGACCCCGGCGACAAGCGGCAAGCATTGGCCGACCCCGGCCAATTGGGGCGTGTACAGCACCGCGCTGCCCGAGGAGCGCCTCCTCCACAACATGGAGCACGGCGGGATCGTCATCTGGTACCAGCCATCCAAGCTCGACCCCGCCGGAGTCGCGGCCCTGACCACCTGGGCGCAGCAGCAGATCGCGACAGAGCGATTCAAGGTGATCCTCACGCCATGGGGCGGCGGGGACTTCGGGCACCCGGTGGCGGTCACCGCCTGGAACTGGCTCCTCTATCTCGACACGCCCGACACCGATGCCATTCGCACGTTCCTTGGCGCGCACTATCAGAAGTCGCCGGAGCCGTTCGGCGGGCCAGGTCAAACCGCCGGCTAAGCTGTCCTCGCGCGCGTGTCCGGGCGAGGGCTTGCCTTTTCGTGACCGATTCCAGTTGCCGCAGCCACCGGGCGGCTCTTGCGGCCAAGATGGACGCCACGAGGTCCCCACATTGGCCGATTAGCCGCGTGGCGGCTTGCACGGCCGTGCATCGGCCCGATCTTGGCCGTAGGACCCGTGCAACGGCTATGCCCGCCGGCCAGCGCTCCCCGGCTGAACGAGGGGCTAGGTCACGTCGAAATTGATCTGCATCCCCCGCCCAGAAAAGCCGACATAGTGCCCGGAGATGTTGCAGATGATCACGTAATGGCCTGCGCCGAGGTTCACGGTCAGGCTCGCGCTCTGGTCCAGCTGAAGGTTCTGAACCTTGTCCACGATATCGAGGCCATCTTCGATCACCTTCAGGTCCTTGGTGGGGAGGTCGGCGGCGTCCAGGTCCGTGCGGATCAGCACAAACTCGTGCGGGAACGCGGTCCCGACATTCTTTATCTCGAACGTCACCGCTCCCGCGGGCGCCGATACCGAGCTGAGTGTGATGTGGCCTTCCCGCAAATGGGTCGTGATCGGTCCGTTGGCCGGCGCGGCAGTCACGGATGGGCTCGCAACGGATGACGCATTCGCATCGGCCGAACGCGTCGAGACCGCCGCGGAATTGCAGCCTGCCAGCAGCAACACAGACAGGGTTGCTGCTATGGGGACCGAATCGAGCCTGGACATGCGTTGCTGCTCCTCGATGCGCGGGCCTTGCGCGACGTGCAGGGATATAACCACACTTGGCTGGGCCGTGGCGGCCGTCAGCATCTCAGGTACACCGCCCCCAAGCCAGGGGGTGGTTGGGCGCTGTTCGTTCAGCCGCGGGTCGCGGAAATGCTGAGGGAGGCCGCACTTCGCGCACGTGTCCGGGCGAGCGTTTGCCTCCCTGAACCATTCCGGTTGCCTCGGGGATCGCTGGTTCTTGGGGCTGCTGGGATCGCCATCGTGGACCTGCTTGCGAAGAGACATACGGAGCCCATCCCGATCGTCCGCCACTGAGCCACCAGTGCGAGAGGCAGATCTGCCCGCCCAGTTCAACGAATACTTCCGGGCGACCGCCGTCCAGGGTGTCGCCACCCCGACGCGACCGGTGACTCAGGTGACTCAATAAGCCACCCGCGCATGCAAGGCTCACGGTCAGGCAGGCTTCGTTGTACGTCGACTCGCATACTCGAGGAAGCGAACGAGAGCCAGCTCCTCGCGCCGCCCGGAGGTGATTGGGGCCTGCTCCGGCCGCTCCCCCACACGTATGCGGCCTGGCGGGAGTGACCCAGCCAAGTAGGAATCGACGACGATCGGGGCGACGTAGCTCTGGCGACTCACGGCGGGCGTGTTACCGAGGACCCCGGCCACCGCTTCCAGCGATCGCGTGACCATCGCGCGGGGTCCAGCTCTCGCCGCCGGATTGGACATGCTGCGCAGCTCGTGGAACGCCACGAGCGTGCCAATCCACGTGCGGAAATCCTTGGCTGTGACGTCCGTGCCGGCCGCGTCTCGCAGATAGGCATTCACGTCGGCCGATTCGATCGGTCGAGGCTCGTCGTCCTCGTCCAGATATTGGAACAGCTCCTGCCCAGGCAGGCTCCCACAGCGGGCCACGATGCCGGCCAAGCGTCGGTCGTGCACGCCGACATCGTGGATCTTGCTGTTCTTCCCCCGGAAGCGAAGGCGCAACGCGCTGCCGGTCACATTGACGTGCCGATTGCGCAAGGTGGTTAGGCCGAAGGATGCGTTCGAGCGCGCATAGGCCTTGTTGCCGACGCGCATGGCGGTCGTTTCGAGGAGTTGCACGACGGTCGCCAAGACCTTGTCCTTCGATAATCCGGGCCCGGCGAGGTCGCGCTTCACGCGGCGACGGATCTTGGGAAGCGCGCGACCGAAGGCCGCCAGGCGACTGAACTTCGCCTCATCTCGCCGCTGCCGCCACGCGTGGTGGTAGCGGGACTGCTTGCGTCCTCGGGCGTCGCGCCCGACCGCCTGCAGGTGGCCGCGCGGATCGCCGCAGATCCACACCTCCCGCCAGGCCGGCGGGATGGCAAGGGCGCGAATCCTGGCCAAGACGGTGGCATCCCGGATCGGCCGTCCGTGCGGGCCGTAGTAGCGGAAGCCGCGGCCAACCCGCCGACGGGAGATCCCCGGATCTCTGTCCGTCGAAAAACGGAGACCACCGTGGGCGGACAGCTCCCCGGCCTCGGTCGAGGCGACGAGCACGCCATTGGCCGGGGCGTCGGCCGAAGCACCTGCGCGAGCCGACGTCATGTTGCTTCAGCCCTTGCTGCCTTCCCAACGAGGCTCGTACTCATCAACACCGAGGATTGGGAGCCGGCTCTCAGCGAGAGCGCTGCTCCCAGCGCCGCCTGAGCTGCAACCAGCGATTACCCAGCATCCAAAGGATGGGTCCTCTCCTTTCTGGAGTGTCGCGCTTCAATCTTGCGATCGTGGCATGTGGTGGCCATCAGGCCAGGAATAGAGAGAGCAGAGCACTCGCGCTCAATGCTCATGCTCATGCTTGGCCATCTTCTCGATGTTGTTGACGGCCTCATCGGCCGACTGATCGTTCGCGGCCGCTGCCGCCTCGATCTGCGACCAGGTGATGTTCCGCTCATCCCCGTGCTGGTCCTCGGGAATCCCGCAACCACAATTTGCGCACATATCAAAGGTCCTCGCTATGCCGTTTCTGGGGCGTCGAAAGGGCGAGCGCCAATTCGAGAGGCGCCACCGGCTCGCCTCGTGGCCTAGAGTTTGATGACGCCGACCAGCCAGAGGATGACCAGAACGATGACGATGACGCCGATGATTCCGATGCCGCCGCTTCTGTTCATCTCGATCTCCCGTTCAGTACGCCATTGAGGTCATTCAGCCGATCATGCCTGGTCGATTCGTCGTCTTGCCGCTGCCCGCGGGGGCAATGATCTGCGCCGGCCCATCCGGCAGGAGAGCCGCCGCAGGTTGCTCATCATAAGCCGGTCGAGCAGGTCGGTGACCCCCCCCCAAAGCGGGTGGGAGAACAGCCGCCAGCCCTTCGCTTCGCTCGAGCGGGACGGGTGCCATTGGGCCGGGGCGACGTTGACGGGGCGAGGGAGGCCAGTACCGATAATCGCCGGGCCGCCTTCGGGCGGCCTGTCGCCTAGTCTCCAATTGCTCTAGGTTGAGGAGAGAAAGATGACACTCGAACCTGGTGGCATCATTGCGTGGCTCGTGGTTGGACTGATCGCTGGCTGGCTGGCTGGCGTGGTCATGAAAGGTGGCGGATTCGGGCTCATCGGCGACATCGTGGTTGGACTGATCGGCGCGTTTGTAGGTGGATTCGTCTTCAGCCTGGTTACCGGTGGCGGGACCGCCGGCTTCCGGGCAGCATCGCGGTGGCATTCATCGGCGCGGTGATTCTGATCTTCGTCGTTCGCGCGCTTCCAGGCCGCTCGCCAGTCTGAACATCGGCCCATAGCAAAACGGAAGGCGTTGATCGCCGTGCGATTGTTCGAGACGAGCATGACGAGGACGAGGAGCGGCGCAGCGATAAGGCCGTTGATCACCGCGCTCAGGACGAGAGCGGTCATCGGGTTGATGCCGAGGAAGTTGATGGTCATCCCGACAAGCGTCGCCGCGACGATGACCGCCTAGAACTGCGGCGCCCGAGTGAGCTTGCGATCGAGCCCCCATCGCCAGCCGCATGCTTCGGCCACCCCGCGTGTCACGCAATGGACCGATAGCTAGGACGGCGGTAGAATCGGCGCTCGGAGATGGGGCTTGGCTCATGGCCTCGGCCTCAACCTACGGTGGCAGAGCACGCGTAGTTATAGCCTTCGCCAGTTATCGGCTCGATGTGAGCTGGGAACCGGCGAACATAGAGCGGGCGGCTAGCTCAACGGCAG
>JANMPX010000317.1:0-6586 GCA_031370085.1 Chloroflexota bacterium
TGCCTTCGGGCAGCGCCGCCTCCATCGGCGCCTGGGTATTGGGACCCGGCGTTACATCAGCCCGTTGTCGGCAAGCCACTGCTGAGCCGCGTCCGCGAAGCTCTTCTGGTTCACCGAAACCTCGACGTTGAGCTTGGTCAGCTCGGCCGTGGTCAGCTTGGCCGAGACGGCGTTCAGGGTCGTCTCGAAATCATCGGGGGCAGCATCCAGCAGGTCCTGGCGAACCACCGGGGAGATGTTCTGGGCCGGCTGCAGAGCCTTGTCGTCCTTCAGCAGGACGAAGTTGAAGGTCTGGATATCCGGCTGCGTGGTGCAGACCTGCGCCACGTCGATCGCGCTCGAGTTGAGCGACTGGGCCATCTGCCCGCTGCACGGCGGCAGGCTCGTCACCTGGAGCGTCGATATGTCGATGCCATAGGTGGTCTTGAGCCCCGGGCCGCACACCGGATTCTCGGGGCATCCGGGGGCCAGGCCCCAGACGAGCTGAGCGGCCACCTTGGCCAGGTCGCTCATGGTCGCCAGGCTCAGGCTGTTGGCCGTCTCCTGTCGAACGACAAACCCGTCGGCATCGGTACCGGGCGAGAAGGTCAGGGCAACCAGCTGCTTCGCGCCAAGCTTGGCCTGCATGGCGTCGAAGGTCGACTGCGCATCGGACGACACGTCCGCAGTCAGGAAGCTCGCCAGTCCGCCCAGATACTCCGGCACCAGGTTGACCTGGTTGCTGGCAAGGGCGGCCTGCACATCCGGCCGTTCGCCGATCTCCAGGTGGCGCTTGACGGTATAGCCGTGGGCCTCGAGGGCCTGGGCGTAGATCTCGGCGACAACCGCCGATTCATCGAAGCCGGCCGAGCCGACGGTGACAGTCGGCTTACCGGCCGAAGCCGACGCCGATGGATTGGTGCTGCCCCCACCCGGCGTGCAGGCGCTGATCGTCAGCGCCAGCAGCACCGCCCCGAGGGCGAGCATGCGGTTGGTCCGCATTGGGTCCTCCTTGTGTATTCCCTGCGTCACTTTCTGTGACATCGACAGGTCGGCGAGAGTCTAGCAAGGAACCCGTGACGGCCCGATGAAGCCGCCATGACGCATCAGGTCGCAGGCGCGGATGAAACCGGTTCGGGTCGCAGGCCCGGCGAGATCGAGCGCCGCTGCAGGAAGCCAAAGGCCAGCTCGGTGCCGAGCGCCAGCAGCGCGACCAGCACCGCCGCGCCGAAGATGCGCGGCTGGTCGTTGACGTACAGGCCCTGCAGGATGAAGTCGCCCAGCGTGCCGCCGCCCACCAGCGCCGCCAGGGTCGCGGTCGCCACGATGGTCACCGCCGAGGAGCGGATGCCGGCCATGATCACCGGCAGCGCGACCGGCACCTCGACGCGGCGCAGGAGCTGCAGCTCCTGCATCCCCATGCCGCGGCCGGCTTCGAGCATCTCGGCATCGACCTCGCGCAGTCCGGTGTAGGTATTGGTGACGATCGGCGGGATGCCGAGCGCCACCAGCGCCACGAAGGCGGGCAGGAAGCCAAGCCCGCCGCGCTGGAGGACTGCCAGGGTGACGGGCAGGGAGATACCCAGCCAGCCGATCGAGGGCACCGCCCGGCCGACATTGGCGATCGCCACCGCTACCCGCGCGCCCCGGTTGGTGTGCCCGATGAACAGGCCGACCGGCAGCGCGATGGCGAGCGCCACCGCCAGGGAGGCCGCCGACAGGGAGACGTGCTCCCACGCGTGGAGCGGAATGCTGTTGCGGCCGGTCCAGTTGGCCGGATCGCCGAACCAGGCTGCGACCTCGCCGAGAAACGTCACGCGTCTCTGCCTTCCCGCGCCCGTGCCCAAGGCGTGAGCCGTCGCTGCGCTGCCAGCAGGCCGAGGTCGGCGAAGACCGCCAGGCCGACCGACAGGATCACGCCGGTATAGATCGAGGTCGCGAAGAAGCGCCGGATGCCGGTGTTGATGATCAGGTAGCCGAGCCCGCCCATCCCGATCAGGGTCGTGACCGCCACGAGCCCGATGGTGGTCACCGTGGCGATGCGAAGGCCGGCCACGATCACCGGCAGCGCGATCGGGAGTTCAACGCGCCAGAGGCGCTGGCGGGGGGTGTAGCCCATCCCATCGGCCGCCTGGATCACCTCGGGCGATACGCCGTCGAGGGCGGTGACGATGTTGCGGACCAGGATCAGCAGCGTGTAGCCGACCAGGGCGATCTCCGCGGTCAGCAGCGAGATGCCCGTGAGCGGGATCAGGAGCGCGAAGAGCGCCAGGCTGGGGATCGAGTAGATCGCGCCGGCGATGCCGATCACCGGGCCATACAGGCGCGGCCGGCCACGTACCAGCAGTGCCAGGCCGAACGAGATGGCAAACCCGACGGAGATGGCGATGAGGGTCATCAACACGTGCTCGCCGAGCCGTCGCCCGATCTCGTCGAGGTTGTCGACGATCCATTGCAGCTGGAAGAATGGACGCCCCTGGATCACGGGGCCGGTTCCTGCGGTCCCCGAAGTACGTCGCTGATGGCGTCGACGCTGATCAGGCCGAGGACCGCGTCGTGCTCGTCGACCACCACCCCAAGCTGCACCGATGAGGCAAGCATCGCCGACAGGGCGTCTCGGAGCGTCGATTCCGGTTGGAGGGAGGCCGATCCGGGAGTGGCGTCCGCGGCGGTCAAGGTCCCGTCCCCGCGCAGGTCGTGTCTCCCGACCCAGCCGATCGGCCGGCCGGCCCCATCGGTGAGCAGCGCATAGTCGGCCGACTCCGCGTCGAGCCGCTTCAGGACCGTCGGTCGTGATTCGCCTGCCCGTGCCAGAACTGGCACGATCAGCGGCAGGTCGCTGACCCGCCCGAGCGAGAGCCGCTTGAGGCCACGATCAGCTCCCACGAAGTGCTCCACGAACTCGCTGGCGGGCGCCGCCAGGATCGCGTCGGGGGTGTCGTATTGGGCCAGGATCCCGCCGCGCCGCAGGATGGCGATGTGATCGGCCATCTTGATCGCCTCGTCGACGTCGTGCGTCACGAAGACGATCGTCTTGCGCACCTTGGCCTGCAGGCGCAGGAACTCGTTCTGCAGCCGGTCGCGCAGGATCGGGTCGACCGCTCCGAACGGCTCGTCCATGAGCATCACCGGGGGATCGGCGGCCAGCGCGCGTGCCACCCCGACGCGCTGTCGCTCGCCCCCCGAAAGCGCGGCAGGGTAGCGACCGGCGTAGGTCGCCGGGTCGAGCCCCACCAGCTCGAGCAGCTCGTGCGATCGTTCCCGGACCGTCGCATCGGGCCAGTGCAGCAGGCGCGGCACGACGGCCACGTTGTCCGCCACGGTCATGTGCGGGAAGAGGCCGACCTGCTGGATCACGTACCCGATCCGGCGCCGCAGCTCGACAGCCGGCAGCGCCATCACGTCCTCTCCATCGATCGTGACGCGACCGCTGGTCGGCTCGACGAGCCGATTGATCATCTTCATGGTCGTCGTCTTGCCGCAGCCCGAAGGGCCCACCAGCACGCAGATCTCGCCGGCCGGGATGGTCAGCGACAGGTCCTCGACCGCCGGAGGAGTGCCCGGCGGTCCGAAGCGCTTGCTGAGATGGTCGAGCGCGACGACTGCGCCGGCGCTGCGGGGAGTCGCGGGCGTGATGGTTGTCACCGCGCGAATGATACGGACGGCGCGCTGACCGGCGTCGACGCCGCCTCGGACAGCTCGAAGATGCGAACCCCGGATTCAGAGAAGACGAGCGTCCATTGCGCCGATCCGGCGAATTCGGTCCGTGGCGAGCAATCACGCGGCGGGCCCGTGTCGAGGAGATAGCTCGCTCCCAGCGAGCGTGCGATCCGCGCGGCCAGGGCAGGATCGTTGCCGCAGTAGATCTGGTCGATCTGGGCGGCGCGCGGGTCGGGGTCGTAGCCCAGGTTGGCGATGTAGACCGAGTAGGTGAGGAGACGCAGCCTGCCGGCCGCGTCGGTTGGCGAGTTGAGCCAGCCATTGGTCACGAACACGCTCCGCGGCGGCGTGCTGGTCGCGATCCAGCGCTCCGCATCCAGCTCGGCCGGACCGAGCACCTGCAGGTGGTTGAACGCGGTCCAGGCGGAGACCAGGACCGGAGACGGCACACTGAGAGCCAGGACCAGCGCGATGGCCGGGGCCGGCCAGCGGCGGATCAGCCAGGCGGCCGCCAGCGCGACGGCAATCCACATCGCCTGGAAATACTTGTTCATGTCGAAGGCCACCACGCTGACCTGCACCAGGTTTGGAACCGCGAACAGGAGAATCGCCCAGGCGGCGAGGAATGCTCGTCTCGGCATCCGCGGGCCCAGCAGGGCGGCCAGGCCGAGCACCAGCGGGACGCCCAGGTTGGTGGCATAGAAGAAGACCACGGCGGCGGGTCCATCTACCATCGGCGCCGACTCCCAGCCCGTCACCCAGCGCAGCTGCCCGGAGCCACTGGAGGCGAGGAACGGCGGCACCGCGAACGGGATGGCGAGCAGGTACGGCCCCAACAGCAGCGCGGCATTCCGGGGCGCGTTCCGGTCGAACAGCCGGCCGCCGATCAAGACCCATAGCAGCGCGATCGCCAGGAAGGCCGGGAAAAAGAAGAAGTGAAAGGGGGCCAGCAGCGCCCCCAGCAGGCCTGCCAGCGCGATCAGCGCAGGCCGATCGGGCCGACCCGCGGCGCGAGCGCGGCGGTCAGGCAGCCCCGCCACCAGCAGGAGGATGGCACCCAGCAGGATCGGGAGCCCCGCGGTGGTGGCGCGGTGCACGAGCAGGCCCGTGCCCATCACCGATGGAATGCGGAAATACGGCCAGTCGGTCAGCCACGCGTTGTCATACGAGTTGGCGCTCACCAGCCCGATCAGGTCCCCGCCGCGGGTCGCCACGTCACCGATCAGCCGGATCCAGCCCAGCCCTCCTCCGAAGATGACCAGGGCGACCGCCAGGAGTGCCGCACGCCGCGCGCGGTCCCCGCACAGCAGGTGGCGCGCGAGCCCATGCACCAGCAGCGCCAGGGCGCCGGCCAGGATCGCGGATCCCGCGGCGAAGCTGGGCACCGCGAAGATGCCGGCCGCGCGTGCGGCGATTGCCGCGTGGAAATCGGCGAACCAGTGGTAGACGAGCGGCTCACCGGCAAAATAGGGGACCTGCGGCGGGAAGTTTCCGGCGTTGAGCGACTGGGCGATCGACAAGTGGACCCCCAGGTCGCTCCAGTTCGAGCCGCCCGCCGCGACCCCGTCCGGACCGATCTGCCACAGGCCGCGGCTCAGCACCAGGCCAACGAAGACGGCGGTCAGCAGGGCCAGTGCGAAGGCGATCGGCTCGCGACGCAGGGCGCCCCAGGAGGAACCCACGCCCGCCAGTACGCTGCTCCCTCGACGCGCCGCCGCCAGCGGGATCGGGAGGGCCAGCAGAACCGCGGCGGCGAAGATGGTCTCGCGGCGGTACCCGCCGCTCGCCAGCGAGAGCCAGTAGACGAGGTGGGTGCTGATCGCCACGGAGAGGACGATTGCCAGTCCCAGGCGCCCGGTGGCACCGATCCGCGGGCGCGCCGCCGCCAGGATTCCCCAGCCGGGGACGAGGTAGAGGAGCGGCCACACGACCAGGATCGAAAATGGCGGGAACAGCCAGGCCAGCAGCAGCGCCGCGACCGAGCCAAGGGTTGCGATGACGGCGGCGATCCCGCGACCGCTGGGCGCAGAAGCGGTCTCTGGCGTGGGGGAGGCCGGCTCGGTCATCGGGCTCGGATCATAGTCGAGCCCGATGCGGGATCAGCGCAGCGCCGGCGGGCGCACGCTGCCGGGCAGCGGCTGGCGCGGGTCGAGCAGCGCCATGATCCGGTCGATCTGCAGCTTGCCGAGCATCCGTTCTGCCTGGATCGCCGCAGCGAGGCTCTCCGGATCGCGCAGGACGTGGATTCCGGGCCGTTGATCGGCTTCCCAGTCGACCTGCACCCCTCGTGGAGTCAGCAGGGCGGCTTCGACCCGGGCGGGCAGCATGGCGCGCTCGAGGTAGCGCTCGAGACGCCGGCCGCTCAGCCGGGCCGTGGTGATGGCTGTCGCCTCCCAGGGGACCCATGAGCGCGTCACGCGATTCCATTGGTACCAGTGGCCGTTCCTCTTGCGGAAGCGACCCGGCTCGGCGCGCAGGGTGATCGCCCAGGTGCCGCCCGGCCCCACCACGACGGCGCCGATCGGCTCTCGGCCACCGGCCGCAACATCGGCCACGAAATGGAAGCGATCATCCAGCCGTGGTGCGAGCGAGCGTGCCAGCCGACCGCCGGCGGCGCCCGGGTGGGCGAGCCGGTGGACCCGTGACGGAGCTCGGTGGATGAGCATGGCGGCAATCGCGAGTCTACCGCCGGAGGTCCCTGGAGCCTAGTCCCCGGGCACGGCTGGTAGGATGCCGCCGATGGACGACGCGACCCCCGACAGCCTGATCCCCGAGGCGATTCGCACGCTGCTTGCCGAGATCGGGGAGGACCCCACGCGCGATGGCCTGCGCGACACGCCGGATCGCGTGCGGCGCATGTATCTCGAGCTGACCGACGGCTACCGCACCGACCCCGAGACGATCTTCAATGGCGCCGACTTCGCGGTCGACTACGACGAGATGGTGG
>JANMPX010000021.1:0-5383 GCA_031370085.1 Chloroflexota bacterium
CTCCTGGCTGATCCGGTCGGCAACGTGCGCCAGCGCGTCGCGGCGTTCGTAACTGGCCAGCCGGCGGGTCGCGGGGAAGGCCTCGACCGCTGCCTGGGTGGCGCGCTCCAGCTCCTGGGGGCCCGCCTGCCAGGTGGTCGCCACCAGCTCGCCGGTGGCGGGGTCGCGGACCTCCAGCGGGGCCCCGGAGCGAACGAACTCGCCGGCAAGGTAGATCGGGACCGTTTCGGAGGCAACGGTTGTCATGGGCGGCATTCTACGACCCGCGCGCTCAAGGCCTCCGAGGATCGCCATGCCACATGCCGGCGTCGCCGTCACCCCCGCCACGCACCCGTCAGGCGTGCCGGCACAGCCGGTCATTACGGCGATGCCATGCCACACACGCCGGCGCCATCGGTCAATTCGGCGTTGGCCCATTCCCAATGACGCGCCGGCCGTCAGCCGGCCGACAACTCACCGACCGGAAGAGGTGCCCGTATCATCGACGCGCATGAATCCCATCTACCTCCTGATGGAGGTCTCCGCCTCGCTCTTCTTCGTCGGCGCCGCGCTCGCGGCGCTGCATCGCGGCCGGATGCCCTTCCTGGAGCTGGTCAGCGCGGCCATCTTCGGGATCCTCCTCGAGGAGGGCGACCAGCTCGTCTTCGAGACCTACCACTACTCGGTTGACTGGATCCTGACCATCGATCGGGCGCCGATCGTGATCGGCCTCACCTGGGCGCTGATCATCGCCGGAGCCATGCGCCTGACCGATGCGCTGGGAGTTCGGCGGCGGTATGCGCCGTTCGTCGACGCGGTGCTGGCCATCAGCCTCGACCTCGCGTTCGACGCGATCGCCATCCGGATGGGGCTTTGGACCTGGCGCGGGATCGGTGCTGACCAGGGCTGGTTCGGCGTCCCGGCCGGCAACTTCTACGCCTGGCTGTGGGTGACGCTGGCCTTCAGCCTGCTGACCCGCTGGCTGCGCGACACCGCTGCGCGACGACCTGCCCGCGAGTGGCTGCAGCTGCTCGTTCCGGCCCCGGCCTGGATCGTGCTGCTGGCCGGGCTGGTGCCGTTCGCCGTGCTGCGGCCGATCGTCGATCCCCACCTGGGCGGCGGGCTGTGGCTCTTCGGCGTGGCGATGGCCGCGTTCGGAGCGGTGGCTGCCTGGGGTGTGTGGGGACCGGATCGTGGCAGGCCGAACGGCGAAGGGGTCGCGATTCTGCACCTGCGCCTGGCGCTGCTGACGCGGGTGGCGATCCACGGCTTCTTCCTGGTCGGCCTGGTGGGCCTCGGACTCGCCCTGAAACTGCCCGTTCTGCTGGGAGTCTCGCTGCTGCTGCTGGCTGCCGAGTGGCCGCTTGGCCGCCTGGTGCATGCCCGCCACGGCGATACGGCTCAACTGGGAGCGCCGGCCCCCGGAGACTCATCCCCGTCCGCCGCCAGCGCGCGGCTGCGCTGATGAACGGGACGTCAGGCCGGATCGACTGGGACCGCGCAACCGATGAATGCGTGGAGCACATGCGGGCGCTGATCCGGATCCCCAGCGTCAACCCGCCGGGGAGCTCGGATGGCGCCGCGGGGCGCGATTCCACCGGCGCGGAGACCGCGGCAGCGGCCTGTTGCGCGGAGGTGCTGACACGGGCGGGCATCCCCGCCGAGGTCCTCGAGTCCATGCCCGGTCGTGGATCGTGTTTTGCGCGGCTGCCTGCCACGGTGCCGAACCCCGAGCCGCCGCTGATCCTGCTGTCGCACGTTGATGTCGTCCCGGTGGACCGCGAGGCATGGCAGCGCGACCCGTTCGGCGCGGAGCTGGTCGACGGCGTGGTCTGGGGGCGCGGCGCGATCGACATGAAGAACATGGTGGCCATGGAGCTCAGCGTGATGCTGGCGCTCAGGCAGGCCGGCGGAGAGCGGTGGCGCGACGTGATCTTCGCCGCGATGGCCGACGAGGAGGCGGGCGGGGCCTTCGGCGCGGTCCACTGGGTGTCGGCTCGCCCGGACCTCTTTCGTGCGAGCGACGGACGGCCGGCGGCGGCGGCGCTCAACGAGGTCGGCGGCTACTCGATGACGATCGGCGGCCGGCGGGTCTACACCATCCAGGTCGCCGAGAAGGGGATCATCTGGACGCGGATGCGGGCGACCGGGACCCCCGGCCACGGCTCGATGCCCCACCCGGACAACCCCGCCATCAAGCTCGCCGAGTCGGTCAGCCTGCTGGCCCGGGCGCCGCAGCGAGCCCGCCTCACCCCCGTGGTGCGCGCCTTCCTGGCGGCCCTCGGCCTGGATCAGGTGATCGGGGCCCTGGACCAGGCCGACGAGGCAGCGGCCTTCGCCGCGCTGGGGCACAGCGTCGAGGACCCGGTCGTGCGTCGCTCGCTGACCGCCATGCTGCGCGACACGGTCACCCCAACCGTGATCCACGTCGGCAAGAAGATGAACGTGATCCCCGGCAGCGGCGAGGCGGAGGTCGACATCCGCACCTTGCCGGGGACCGACCAGGCGGCACTGCTGGCGGAGCTCCAGGCCCTGGTCGGCGATCGCGCGACGCTCGAGTCGGTCATGACCCTGGCACCCATCGAGGCGCCGGCCGATGCCCCGATCGTGGGCCTCATGCGCGACGCGCTGCTCGCTGCGGAGCCGGGGTGCACGGTCGCGCCGATGATGATCACCCCCGGCACCGATGCGAAGGCGCTCGCAACCCTGGGAATCCCGACCTACGGCTTCGCGCCACTGCGCCTCGAGCGCGACACGCCGTTCCTCTCCCTCTTCCACGGCCACGACGAGCGCGTCCCGGTGAGTGCCATTCGCTTCGGGCTGCCGGTGCTGCACGACGTCGTCAGCCGGTTCGTGAGTTCCGATGCCGATTGAGGCTGCCGCAGCGTGCTCGGCTATACTCGCGGCCACATCATCCACAGCACCAAACGGATGACCGACCAGACTGACCTGACCGATCCGGCCCCCGAGCCACGCGTGCATGCCTTCGTCTTTCCCGGCCAGGGCTCCCAGTACGTCGGGATGGGAACCGCCCTGCTCGAGCGCTCTCCGGCCGCCGCGGCTGTGATGGAGCGAGCCGACGCTGCCCTCGGCTTCCCGCTGTCGCGACTCATCGCGGAGGGTCCGACCGAGGAGCTCGACCTGACCGTGAACGCGCAGCCCGCGATCCTGGCGACCAGCATCGCCTACCTCGAGGCCATGCGCGCCGAGGCGCTTGCGGCCGGGGTCGAGCTGAGCCCCCAGTCGGTGGCGGGTCATTCGGCGGGACAGTACGCAGCCGCCGTGGCGGCCGACGCCATCGACTTCGAGACGGCCATCGGCCTCGTCCGCCAGCGTGGCCGGATCATGCAGGAGAAGGGCATCGACGGGGGCATGGGCGCGGTCATCGGCCTGTCCGACGAGCAGGTGCATGAGATCGTGGACCAGGCACGCGAGCACGGCGAGATCGGCGTCGCCAATGCCAACGCGCCGGGCCAGATCGTCCTGTCGGGGGTGATCCCGGCACTCGCCTTCGCCCTCGAGATGAGCAAGACGCTCGGCGCTCGCAAGGCGGTGCGGCTCACCGTCAGCGTGGCCAGCCACTCGCCGCTGATGCGCCGCGCCAAGGACGAATTCAGCCAGATCCTGGCCCGGGTGCCGTTCCGCGAGCCGCGAATCCCGATGCTCGGCAACGTCCACGCCACCATGATCCACACCGCCGAGGCGCTCCGTCGCGAGCTCGCCGAGCACCTGGTCCACGGGGTGCAGTGGACCGACACCATCCGGCGCATGGCGGCCAACGGCGTCACCGACTTCGTCGAGATCGGGCCGGGCAGAGTGCTCACCGGGCTGATCAAGCGGATCGTGCCCGACGCCCACGCGGTCGCCCTCGACGCGCCAGGCAACGGGGCGCTCTGGCTGCCGGGCGCCGCGGTCGTGCCGGGATGAGCACCCGCCGCGCGGTGATCACGGGCATGGGGGTCGTCTCCCCGGTCGGCATCGGCGCCGGCGTGGCCTGGGACGCACTGGTCAACGGTCGCTCGGGGGTCGCCGACATCACCCTGTTCGACACGACCGACTACGAGATCCACGTCGCCGGCGAGGTGAAGGACTTTGACGCCACCGCCTACATGGACGGCAAGGACGCCCG
Source organism: Chloroflexota bacterium (assembly GCA_031370085.1). Taxonomy (GTDB): domain Bacteria; phylum Chloroflexota; class Limnocylindria; order QHBO01; family QHBO01; genus CF-167. The sequence goes on from JANMPX010000021.1 coordinate 4,109, forward strand.
GCGCCACGACCGCAACACCCACTTCGCGGTGGCAGCCAGCGGCGAGGCGCTGCGCCATGCCGGCCTGCTCAACTCCGACGGCATGCTCGACGCAGCCCAGGCCGATGCGGATCGCTTCGGCATGGTGGTCGGCACCGCCATCGGCGGGATCGGGATGATCTCCGACGGGATCAAGACCCTTTTGGAGCGCGGCCCGGGCCGCATCTCCCCGTTCCTGCTGCCGCACATGATTCCCGACGCGGCATCGGGCATGGTGGCCATCCAGTACGGGTTGCGCGGCCCCAACATGGCGGTGGTCAGCGCCTGCGCCACGGGCGGCCACGCCATCGGTGAGGCGATGGAGGCGATCGTTCGCGGCCAGGCCGACCTGATGCTGGGAGCAGGCACCGAAGCGGTGATCGTGCCGCTCGCCTTTGCCGGCTTCGGCCAGATGCGGGCGCTGGGCTCCCCCATCGACCCCGACACCGGCGACTACAACCCGCAGATCGCCTCGCGGCCGTTCGATGCCACGCGCAACGGATTCGTCGTGTCGGAGGGCTGCGCCGTCTTGGTGCTCGAGGAGCTTGAGCACGCTCGAGCCCGCGGCGCCACGCCGATCGCCGAGCTGATCGGCTACGGCTCCTCGGCCGATGCCTTCCATATGGCCGCGCCGGCGGAACGTGGCGAGGGCAGCCAGCGCTCCATGCGCGCGGCCCTGGCGCGGGCGGGCATCGGTCCCGAGGCGGTCGATTACATCAACGCCCACGGCACCAGCACGCCGCTCAACGACCGCTACGAGACCAACGCCATCAGCGAGGTCTTCGGCGAGCACGCCAAGCGCCTGGCGGTCAGCTCCACCAAGAGCATGACCGGCCACATGATGGGCGCCGCCGGCGCATTCGAGGGATTCGTGTGCGTCAAGGTGGTGGAGACCGGGTGCCTGCCACCGACCATCAACTACCGCCATCCCGATCCGGAGCTGACCCTGGACTACGTACCCAATACCGCCCGCCAGACCGATTCAAAGGTGGCGCTGAGCAACTCGATGGGCCTGGGCGGCCATAACAGCACGATCATCGTGCGCCGCTTCGAGGAGTAGCTCCACAGCATGATTCGCGATCCACGCCGGCGCGCGGTCGTCACCGGGCTCGGCGCCATCACGCCGATCGGCAATGACCCCGAGACCTTCTGGGCGAACCTGACCGCCGGCGTGAGCGGCGTCGGACCGATCACTGCGTACGACCCCGCCGCGGAGGAGGTGCGCATCGCGGCCGAGGTCAAGGGCTTTGATCCGGG
>JANMPX010000057.1:0-18521 GCA_031370085.1 Chloroflexota bacterium
TTGCACGCGTCCATCGGGGCGCCGGTGCCGATCTACCGGCCAGCCGACGCGCCGCGCGACCCGCATCTGCATCCCGGCCGATCGGCGGAGATCACCGATGGCGGTGGTCATGCCTACGGCAGCCTGGGAGAGATCGATTATTCAGTAGCGAGAGCGTGGGATCTCCCCGGACGGCCGGTCGCCGCGACGCTGAGCCTGGCCGCAGTCTTCGCGCTCACACCCGTAGAGGTGCGGGCGGGCGCACCGTCGGCAGCCCAGCCGATCGATCGCGACCTCGCCGTGGTCCTTGACGAGGGCACGCCGGTCGGCGAGCTGCTGCGCCTGATCCGCAGCAACGGTGGACCGCAGCTGGTCGAGGCCCGGCTGTTCGACCAGTACCGGGGCTCGCAGCTGGGCCCCGGAAAGGTCTCGCACGCCGTAACGATTCGCTTCCAGCCCGACACTGCGGGAGATGAGCGAGGCGTTGAGCGCGCCATAAAACGCATCCGCGGGGCGCTGCAGCACCATCTGGGCGCGGTGATCCGTTGATCGCGCGGATCATGCCGGGGTCGGGCTGGTACGCTTCTGCCGCCCGACATGAGCGACGGGGCCCGGGCGAAACGGAGATGAGGAGGCATCGGTGGAGGTCCTGACCAAGCTCACGCCAATCGACCTGTTCATCGTCCTAAGCCTGGCGGGCGGGGTCTTCGCCGGCTTCACACAGGGCATGATCCGCTACGCCCTCAATGCCGTGGTGGTAGTGGTGGCTTTCGTGATCGCCAGCCAGCTGCGCGCTCCGCTCTTCGACCTGCTGAGCTTCTGGGACGCGTTTACGCCACCGCTGCGGGAGCAGATCCTGTTTCTGATCCTGTTCGTGGGCCTGGTGATCATCGGCTTCGTGATCGTGCGCCTGTTCTACCGGCGAACGCGGTTGCCGATCGTTCGCCAGCTCGACGAGGTCGGGGGAGCCGTGCTGGGTATGCTTTTCGCTGCGCTCTGCATCGTCTTCGCCATGGTGGTGATGGACAGTTTCTTCAAGACCGCCTCGGATGCCGCCGTGGCCGACGCCGGGCCGCTGAAGGGCTTCTACGACCTGATGAACGATTCGATCCTCGTTCAGTTCTTCCGCGACGCACTGATCCCGACCATCGGCGCCCTTGCCCGCCCGTTCGTGCCAAGCGACATCGCCGCGCTGCTGAAGCTGAAATGACCGTGGCGCCGGCGGCCGAATCCCTCGACCAGCCGAGGGCGGCTCCGACGCGATACGTCGAGGATCGAGCCTGGTTCGACCGGTCCGCGCTCGAGCTGGCTCCCGATCTGCTCGGCATGCTGCTGGTCCACGATCTGCCATTTGGCAGGATCGTGGGCCGCATCGTGGAGGTGGAGGCATACCTGGGGCCTGAAGATCTGGCTGCCCATTCGTCGCGAGGGCGCACTCCGCGCAACGCCGTGATGTTCGGCGCGCCCGGATACGCCTACGTCTACCTGATCTACGGTCTGCACCACTGCCTCAACGTGGTGGCGGGTCCTGACGCGAAGCCAGAGGCGGTCCTGCTGCGGGCCGCCCAGATCCTCGAGGGGCTGGAGCTCGTTCGCTCCCGGCGACCGAACGCGGCTGACGCGCGGCTGGCTGCCGGTCCGGGCAACCTGGCGGCCGCCTTCGGCGTCGATCGCGCCTTCAATGGACTTGACTTGGTGGCGGGTCCACTGCGGCTCGCCTTCGGGGACCCTCCGGGCCGGATTGCCCGCTCGGCGCGCATCGGCGTCGACTACTCCGGGCCGTGGGCGGCACGTCCACTTCGCTTCATGATCGCCGATGACCAGCACCGCTCTCGAGCCTGAGCCAGCCCCCGGCGTCGCCGCGGATGCGGGCACGCTGCGCGCTCTCGAATTTGCGGCGGTCGTCGAGCAGCTCGCCGGCCTGACCGCCTTCACCCCGTCGCGCGAGCTTGCGGAGGCCAGCATGCCGATGGCCGATCCGGTGCTGGTAAGCATCCTCCAGGACCAGACCGACGAGGCGACGCGGCTGATCGACGAACAGGCCCAGGCGGGGATCGGCGGCGCACGCGACGTCCGACAGGCGCTGGAGCGCGCGTCCCGCGGCGGTCGGCTCACGCCCGCCGACCTGCTCGACATCGGTGAGACGCTGCGCGCCACCGGCCTCTTTGCGGAGCGACTGTCGGGCTGGAAGGGGAAGCACCTTTCCGAGGTCCATTCCGAGCTCGACGATGCGCCTCCCCTGCGCCAGCGGATTGAGCGCAGCGTCGATGAGGCGGGCGAGATTCTCGACTCTGCCTCCGGCGAGCTGGCCGCCATTCGCAAGCGGCTGAGAACCGCGCAGGAACGGGTCAGGGAGCGACTCAACACGATGCTCCGCTCGTCGGAGCTGGCGGGCGTCATCGGCGAGGCCATCGTCACCCTGCGCGCCGGCCGCTACGTGATTCCCATCCGCGCCGACGCCAAGGGCAAGCTCAAGGGGATCGTGCACGACCAGAGTGCCTCGGGCGCCACGCTGTTCGTCGAGCCGCTCTCGGTCGTCGATCTGAACAACACCTGGACGCAGGCCACGCTGGATGCGCAACGCGAGGAGGAGCGGATCCTCGACGAGCTGTCGCGCACGGTGGAGGCCCAGGCGCCGTCGCTGCAGGACTCGCTCACGGCCCTGGCGCGCGCAGACCTGTGGATGGCCCGGGCGCGGTGGGGCCGACAGTCCGATGCCGTGCGCCCAATCCTGTCCGAAGACGCCGCCGAGCTGCTCTCCGCCCGCCATCCGTTGCTGGGCTCTTCGGCGGTCCCGATCGACCTCCGGATCGGTGAGCGCTTTGGCTACCGGGCCTTGATCGTCACGGGCCCGAACACCGGGGGAAAGACCGTCTCATTGAAAACCCTCGGCCTGCTGGCCCTCCTCCACCAGACCGGTCTGCGCGTGCCCGCTGCCAACGGGGCGCGGCTGCCGGTATACGGCAGGGTGATGGCCGATATCGGCGACGAGCAGAGCATCGCCCAGTCACTGTCGACCTTCTCGTCCCACCTGCGCAACGTGGTGCGCTTCACCGCGGTCGCACGACCCGCGACCCTGGTTCTGCTCGACGAGATCGGCGCCGGAACCGATCCGACCGAGGGCTCCGCGCTGGCCATGGCCATCATCGAGCGGCTGCTGAACCAGGGCGCGACGGTGGCGGCCACCACGCACTACGCCGAACTGAAGGTCTTTGCGCAAGAGCACCAGCTGGTGACGAACGCCAGCGTCGCCTTCGACGTGGCGACCCTGCGCCCAACCTATCGCCTCGAGATCGGTCTGCCGGGCAAGTCGCAAGCCTTCGCCATCGCGCAACGGCTCGGCCTGGCGCCCGAGATCCTGGCCGATGCCCGTTCACGCCTGGCCGCCGAGCACGTGAGCATGGAGGAGACGCTCGCCGCCATAGCGCTGACCCGCGACCAGCAGGCCGATGAGCTGGAGCAGGCACGACGGGATCACGCTGCCGCCGAGAGCGAGCACGACCGAGCGCGGAGCGGGATGGTACGCGCGCGGCGCGAAGCCGGCGAGATCCTGGCAGAAGCACGCCGCGCCGCCGATGACCTGCTTGCGCGTGCGGAGCGGGAAGCCGCCGACCTGCGGCGCGAGGTCACTCGCCAGCGAAACCTGCGGAACCCGCGGACCGCCAAAGCGGGCGATCCCTTAACGCGCCTCGCCGAACGCGCCGCCAAAACCCGTGAGGAGATCGCCGCACCCGCCGGCGCTGCGGACGAGCCGCCAGGGGGCGCCCAGCCGCGAGTCGGCCTCTTCGGCCGCAGCCGGACGCTGGGCAGCACCGGCCGCATCGTGGAGCTCAGCGGCCGCACGGGGCGCGTGACGCTCGAGACCGAAGGAGCGCGGCTGGTCCTGCCGAGCGACGACGTCGAGGTGGTGCCCGAACCAGTCTCGGGGCCTCCGGCGCGCGATTCGGAGACCGATGAGCTGCGGCGGCGTGCCGCAGCCGACATCTCGCCCCGCCTCGACCTTCATGGTGAACGGGTGGAGGCGGCCATCGAACGCCTGGCGGCGTACCTTGACCAGGCACTGCTGGCGGGCCTTGACGAAGCGGTGATCGTTCACGGCACCGGGACCGGGGCCCTGCGGCGCGCCATCCGCGAGTGGCTGGTCGAGCATCCACGCGTGCGCGGAACGCGCCCCGGGCGACGCGAGGAGGGAGGCGACGGAGCGACCGTCGCGCAACTCTAAGGGGCCGGGGGGGCGGTGCTTGCCAGCGGAGGCGGTGCCGGTGTGTCGGTCGGTAGCGCAGTCGGGGTCGCGAGCGGCGTGGGGCTCGGTGATGGCGACGGGCTCGGCGATGGGGTGGAGGTCGGCACCTCTCCGGGCGTGCACTGCTCGGTTGGCGCCAGGGGCGCGTCGAGTGGCGCCACCGGGAAGCGGCGGAGGCTCGCCTCCTTGCCGCGGTAGCGCTCGATCCAGGTAACGTTGGCCGCGGTCCAACCCGCATGGCCGGCCTCCCAGGTGGACAGATCCAGGTAGACCTTCTCGTCGGGAACGCCTGGCAGCGGGCTGGCATTCGGCGTGGTCCCCGGGATCGGGCTGGCGAGGACCACGTCTCCGCATCCGGTCTGCCAGATCTTTCCGGTGGCCGCCTCGATGGCGAGCTTGACGTGGAGCGTGTCCTGCTGCGCCGGGAGATGGCCCGCGGCAAAAACCTCGCTGATGCTCTTGGTGGTGAGCTCCCCGGCCAGCTGGCCGCTCATCGGATCGATCTTGGCCTCCACGATCCCATCGGGCTTGGGGAACTCGCGGAGCGGGAAGGCTGCGGTCACCTCGGCCATGTAGTCATGCCAGATGAAGGTCGGGCCGTCGCCGGCGAAGACCTTGGAGATCGCCGAGAAGTCGCTGTTGCCGACCCACACGGCCGTCACGATCGCCCCGTCGCTGACCGCCGGATCGGGGTCGGGTGCCACGAAGCCGATCGCCTGCAGGTCGCGGAAATCGTTGGTGGTGCCGGTCTTGAGGGTAGCCGGGCGGCGTCCGTCCTTGGTCTTCAGCTGGAAGCGGCCGCCCCACCAGGAATTCTGGGTCGGGTCGGTGTTATCGGCCAGGATGTCGGTGACCAGGTAGGCCGATTGGGCGGAGATGACCCGCTCCGGCTGGGGTCCGTCGGTTGCGCGGTCGTAGATCACGTTGCCGTTGCGATCGGTGATCTTCTCGATCAGGTATGGCTCGGCGTGTACGCCACCGTTGGCCAGCGCGCCGTATGCGCTGGCCAGGTCGATCATGTGGACCCCGATGGTGCCCAGTGTCAATGACGGGACGGCCACCTCGGCGGCCTGCTGCGGATCCCATTTCAGGCCGAATCGCTCCGCCGTGGCGACCACGTTCTCGGTGCCGATCAGCTGCTGTGCCTTGGCAGCGGGGATGTTCAGGGAGTACTTCAGCGCGTCTCGCAGGCGAATCGGCCCACGCTCCCCGCCGTCGGCGTCGGGGACCGAGAAGCCCTTGACGATCTCGCCCTTGACGTCCATGAACATGCTCGCCGGCGTCAGCACCCCGCTCTCGAAGCCGGTGGCGTAGGTGATCGGCTTGAAGGCGGACCCGGATTGCCGATAGGCCTGGCCGACCACGTCGTAGTTCGGCTGATGCGCGGGTGTCGCCTCGCCGTAATAGTTGGCCGATCCCACGTAGGCGAGCACGGCGCCGGTCCGATAATTGAGTGTCACGAGCGCGTCATTGCCGATGTTGCGACCCTGCAGCTTGACGATCCAGCTCATCGCTGCCTTCCCGTACTTTGCCTGCAGCTCGGCACCGGTCAGCCGATCGAGGTCGTATGCGATCCCGGCCCACTTTTCGGCGATGGTCTGATAGCCCTGGTACTGCAGGGTGGTCGTGATGAAGAGGCCGCCCCGGTCGAGCAGGTCCTCACCACCGAGCAGGTCCGCCGCGGCACGGCGCACGGCGTAGACGAAGTGCGGCGCCTTGTAGTCCTGGTTCTTGGGCGCCGCCAGCACGATCCGCTCGGCGGCCGCTGTGTCGCGCTGGGCCTGGGTGATGGCCCCGGTGGCGACCATCCCATCGAGCACGAATCCCTGCGCCTGGACGGCGGGGGCATCAGTCGGCACCACCAGCAGCGTGCTGCCGTCAGGCTGCGTCTCCGGTACCGCCACCTGGGTCGGATCGAGCGCCGATGGCGCGCGCACCAGCGCAGCCAGCAGCGCAGCCTGCGCGATCGTCAGCTGGTCCTCAGGCGCGGACGAAGTGATGTCCTTGCCCAGATACCGGTTGGCGGCGGCCCAGATGCCGTACGCGTTGTTGCCGTAATAGACCTGGTTGAGGTACATCTCCAGCAGCTTCTGCTTGCCCTCGAGGCCGGGATAGCGATCGCCGACCCGCAGCGCCAGGATCGCCTCCTTGATCTTGCGTTCCCAGCGGCGCTCGCCGTTTGTCAGCAGGTCGGTATCGAAGAGCCGGATGCGCACCAATTGCTGACAGATGGTGGATGCGCCCGACACGGTCCGTGAGGCGGAGAAGTTCTGCAGCGCGGCGCGCACGATGCCGCGGAAATCGATGCACGGGTTGGTCCAGAAGGTGCGGTCCTCGGCAGCCACCTGGGCGTCGATCATCACCTTCGGGATCTGGGCGAACGGAATGACTCGACGCTGCTCGGCAGCGAACGTCGCCAGCTCGACCCCGTCGGCGGAGACGACGCGTGAACCTTCGCTGAGCTCGAAGTGCTCCAGGCCGCCAGGGTCAGGCAGCCCGGTGGTGTAGGAGGCGAAGGCGCCGACGACGCCGATCAGGAGGGCTGCCGCCAATGCGCCAAAGAGGCCAAGGATGATCGCCGGCAGCGGCGCGATCCCCGAGGAAGCCGGGCGCGACGGGGTGCGGCGGGACGGAGAGGGGGATGGCGCGGCGCCGTAACGGCGTCCAGCGCGCGACGGGGTGCGGCGGATCATCGACGGGCAGACTCTAGCACGGCCCTATACTCATCGGCCGATGAGCCCCCAGATCCTCGACGACCTGGCCTGGCGCGGGCTGGTCGCTGACAGCACCGATCCGACGGCGCTCGGCGCTGTCCTGGAGGCGGCTCCGCTGACCTTCTACTGCGGATTCGATCCGACTGCGGCGAGCCTTCACTTCGGCAACCTCGTGCAGCTCATCGTCATGCGGCGGCTGCAGCTGGCCGGGCACAAGCCGATCGCGGTGGTCGGGGGAGCCACCGGTCTGGTCGGCGATCCGAGCGGCAAGACAGCCGAGCGCAATCTCAACGAGGCCGATGTGGTCGCGGGCTGGGTCGAGCGGATTCGCAGCCAGGTCGAACGCTACCTGGCCTTTGACGGACCGGCTGCGGCGCGCGTCGTCAACAACCTCGAGTGGACCGCCTCTCTCTCCGCGCTCGACTTCCTGCGCGACATCGGCAAGCACTTCGGCGTGAACCGGATGCTCGACCGAGAGGCGGTGAGCGCACGACTGGCCGCCGGCGGGATCAGCTTTACCGAGTTCAGCTACCAGATCCTGCAGGCCTACGACTATCTCGAGCTGCACCGGCGCTACGGGTGCGACCTGCAGACCGGCGGAAGCGATCAATGGGGGAACCTGAGCGCCGGGGTCGACCTGATCCGCCGCGTGACCGGCGACAGCGTTCACGCGCTCGCCACGCCGTTGATCACCAAGGCGGACGGATCGAAGTACGGCAAGACCGCCGGCGGCACCCTGTGGCTCGATCCACAGATGACCTCGCCATACGCCTTCTTCCAGTATTTCGTGAACGTCGAGGACGCCGATGTCGGCGCACTGCTCCGCGTCTTCAGCTTCCGCTCGCGCGAGGAGATCGAGGCGCTCGAGGCGATGGTCGCGGCCCACCCCGAGGGGCGAGAGGCGCAGGCGGTACTGGCAGCTGAGCTGACCGCACGGGTGCACGGCACGGAAGAGACCGATCGCGCCATCGCGGCGAGCGCGGCGCTCTTCGGGCGGGGCGAGCTGGCTGACCTCGACGCCGGGACGCTCGATTCCGCGCTGGCCGAGCTGCCGCGCGCCGAGGTGCGGGATCCCATGCCGCCGATCGTCGACCTGCTGGTCGCCTGCGGCCTTGCCGAGAGCCGCTCGGCAGCGCGACGCACGCTCAGCGAGGGGGGCTGCTACCTGAACAACCGCAGGGTGAGCGACGTGGCAGCCGTGCCCGATGAGACGGACCTGCTCCATGGACGCTGGCTGGTGCTGCGGCGCGGCAAACGGAACCTCGCAGCCGTCGAGCGCCTCCGCGCCTAGTGCTTCTCGCCCGCAGCCACCTTGGCCTGGTGCTCGGCGATCACCTTGTCGGCCACGGTGTGCGGCACCTCGGCATAGTGATCGAGCTTCCAGCTGAAGCGGCCACGTCCCTGGGTGATGCTGCGCAGCTCGGTGGCGTAGTGGAACATCTCCGCCTGGGGCACCTGCGCGCGCAGATGCTGCATCCCGTCGCCCGAGTCCATTCCCAGCACATGGCCGCGCTTGCCGGTGATCTGTCCCATCACGTCGCCCATGTACTCGTCGGGAACGACCACTTCCACCTCTAGGATCGGCTCGAGAAGCGCCGGCCCTGCCTCCGGAAAGGCGCGTTTGAGCGCCTGGCTGGCCGCGACCTTGAAGGCCATCTCGGACGAGTCGACAGTGTGGTAGCTGCCGTCGACCAGCGTGGCACGCATGTCCACCACCGGGTACCCGGCCAGCACCCCCTCGGCCATTGACTCCCGCAGACCCTTCTCGACGGCCGGGATGTATTGCTTTGGCACCGCACCGCCCACGATCTTGTCCCCGAACTCGAAACCGCTACCCGAGGGAAGCGGCTCGAACTCGATCACCACGTGGCCGAACTGGCCGTGTCCTCCGGTCTGCCGCTTGAAGCGGTTGTCGATCTTTGCCGGCTTGCGGATCGTCTCCCGATAGGGGACCCGCGGACTGCCGGTCTTCACCGCGGCGCCGAACTTTCGCTTGAGCCGATCGACCAGGACGTCGACATGGGCATCGCCCATCGCCGTCAGGATGGTCTCGCCGGTGCCGTCCTCGCGTCGAACCAGCGCGCAGGGCTCTTCCTCCAGCATGCGCTGCAGCGCCTGCCCGAGCTTGTCCAGGTCCGCCTTGCTCTCGGGCTCGATGCTGACCTGCAGCGAGGGGGCGCTGAAGCGCAGGGCCGGCAGGCTGACCGCCTGGGACCGATCGCCGACCAGCGTATCGCCGATCTGGGTGCTGGTCAGCTTGGCGACCGCCACGATGTCGCCGGGGCCCACCTGTGGCAGGTTGACCTGCTCCTTGCCGAGGAGGCCCAGGATGTTCCCGATGCGCTCCTCCTCCTTGTGCGTGGCGTTCCACAGGTGCCCCTGTGAATGGAGGGTGCCGGAGATGACGCGGAAGTAGGTGAGGCGCCCGACAAACGGATCGGCGGTCGTCTTGAAGACCTGCGCCACGAATGGGCCGCTTGGATCGGGCTCGATGCGCTTGCCGTCCTCGGTGGTTCGCGCTCCGACTTCGGCCGCTGAGGGAACGTGCTTGGCGATCATGGCCACCAGCTCGCGGACGCCGATGTTCTTCAGTGCGCTGCCGACGAAGACCGGTACCACGCTGCCCTCGCGCGTCCCTTTGTGGACCGCCGCCTCGATCTCGGCGTCGGTGAAGGGCTCGCCCTCCAGGTACTTTGTCATGAGCTCGTCGCTGGCTTCGGCCGCGGCCTCGACCAGGGCCTCTCGGCGAGACTCCTCGCTGGCGCGCATCTCCTCGGGGATCGGCACCTCGTGCGGCTTGCCGGCCTCGTAGACATTTGCGTGCTGCTCGATGACGTCGATGTAGCCGCGGAAGCCTTCAGCGGAGCCGATCGGGAGGTAGACCGGGGCGATCTTCGGGCCGAATTTCGCCTTCAGCGAGTCGAGGACCGCGTCGAAGTTTGCGTTTTCGCGGTCCATCTTGTTGACGAAGACGAAGCGGGGGAGGCCACGCTCCTCGGCCAGCTTCCAGACCTCCTCGGTGCCCACCTCGACGCCGGCCGAGGCGTCGATCACCACCACCGCCGCGTCGACCGCGGACAGCGCCTCGACCACATCGGCCTGGAAGTCGGCGTAGCCGGGCGTGTCGACGATCGTGATCCGCGCGCCATCCGCCTCAAGAGTCCCGATGGCCAGGTTGATGCTCTGCTTGCGCTTCTGCTCGTCGGGGTCGTAGTCGAGGGTGGCCGTCCCGGCGTCAACGCTGCCCAGTCGAGCGATCGCTCCGGCGTCAAAGAGCATCGCCTCGGCGAGACTCGTCTTGCCGGCCCCACCATGTGAGATGAGGGCAACATTCCTGATCCGGTCAGGGGTGGACGGCTTCATCGGTGCTCCTTGTGCGGGAAGGCAATTATAGGGACGCGCCGAGGGTCCACCCGGCGTTGCTACAATCGGCGCATGTCCGGTCACAGCAAGTGGTCCCAGATCAAGCGGCAGAAGGGTGTCAACGACGCCAAGCGCGGCGCGCTGTTCACCAAGCTGACCCGCGAGATCATCACCGCCGCGCGGCAGGGGGGCGGAGATGTCGACGGCAACTACCGGTTGCGGATGGCGGTCGACAACGCCCGCGCCAATAGCATGCCGATGGAGAACATCAAGCGGGCGGTCGAGCGCGCCAGCGGTGCCGGCGGCGAGACCGAGCAGTACGAGGAGATCACCTACGAGGGGATCGGCCCGGCCAACGTGGCGGTGATCGTGTCGACCATGACCGACAACCGCAACCGAACCGCATCAGAGGTGCGCAGCATCTTCAGCAAGGTCGGCGGTTCGCTTACCCCTGTGGGATGGCAGTTCGAGCACCGTGGCCTCATCTCGCTCGCCCTCAACGGTCGGGATCCCGACGAGCTGACGCGGGCAGCGATCGATGCCGGTGCGCTTGACGTGGGCTCCCCGGACGGAGGTTCGCTGACCGTGATCACCGAGGCGGGGGATCTGGAGCCTGTGCGCTCGGCCCTGGCCGCCGCGGGGTATCCGGCTGCATCGGCCGAGCTCTCGATGGAGCCGACCACCCGGGTCGAGATCACGGAGGAGAAGACCGCGCGCCAGGTCCTCCAGTTCGTGGAGCGGCTGGAGGACCTCGACGACGTCCAGAACGTGTACGCCAACTTCGACATCCCCGACGCCCTGCTGGAACAGCTCGAAGCCTCGGTGGCCTGATCGAGCGCTACCATGCCGGAGTGATCGCGCTCGGCATCGATCCCGGCACCGCCGTGTGTGGCTTTGGCCTGGTGAACCTGACCGACGGTCGGCTGCGGTTGGTGGACGCCGGGGTCATCCGCACCGCTGCCGGCGAGAGCGATGCGCAACGGCTGAGCTCGCTCCACCGGGCGCTGGTCGAGCTGGTTGCGCACCATCATCCCGACCGAGTTGGCGTTGAGCGGCTCTTCTTCCAGCGCAACGTGCAGACCGCGATGACGGTCGGCCAGGCACGCGGCGTGGCCCTGCTGGTTGCCGCCCAGGCCGGCCTGCTGGTCGATGAGCCCACCCCGAACGAGGTGAAGCAGGCAGTCTGCGGCAACGGTGCCGCCGACAAGGGACAGGTGGCCACCATGGTGGCCCGCCTGCTGGGCGTGTCCCTCGATGGCGTACCCGATGACGCCACTGACGCACTGGCGGTCGCCATCGGCAGCGTCTACCGTGCCGCCACTGCGGCCCGCGTGGCGGTTCCGGGTTGATCGGCTCCCTGCGGGGTCCGGTCACCCAGATCGGGCCCGACGCTGTCCTGATCGAGCTCGGGGGTGTCGGCTACCGGGTCTCCGCCGGGCCGAGCGTGATCGCTCGGCTGCGCCTCGGAGTCGAGGCGAAGCTCTGGATCCATCACCTCGTCCGCGAGGACCAGCAGGCGCTGTTTGGCTTTGCCTCGCCGGAGGAGCTGGCCTTCTTCGAGCTGCTGATGACCGTCAGTGGCGTCGGCCCGCGTCTCGCCCTGGCGATCACCGCGGCGCACCCGGTGACCAAGCTGCAGCTGGCCATCGTGACCGATGATCTCGACCTTCTCACCTCGGTCAGCGGCGTCGGCCGCAAGACGGCGCAGCGGGTCATCCTCGAGCTCAAGGAGAAGATCCATGCTGCCGGGATCGCCGGCGGTGGGGGAGCGACCAGCGACTCGGACGTGGTGGCTGCCCTCGAATCGCTTGGCTACACGGCGGCCGAGGCCCGGCGTGCCGCCGGAGCGGTCGCGGGGAACGTTGGCGGCCTCGATCAGCGCATCAAGGCCGCGCTCCAGGAGCTGGCGAGGTCCCGGTGAGCCGGTTCGCCGAACAGGGCGCCATCGAGCGTGTGCTTCGCGAGACCCACACCTGGGCGGTCGTCGGCTGCTCGGCCAACCCGCTTCGTCCCAGCCACGGCGTGTCGCGCACACTGCAGCGCCACGGGTACGAGGTGATCCCGGTCAATCCCCGCGAGACGGAGGTCCTCGGATTGACCTGCTACCCGGACCTCGCGACCGCAGCCGATGCGGCTCGGGCGGCGGGCCGTCCGATCGAGGTGGTCGACATCTTTCGGCGATCGGCGGAAGCGGGGATCCATGTCGACGAGGCGATCGCCATCGGCGCACGGGCGGTCTGGCTGCAGCTCGAGGTGATCGACGAAGCCGCGGCCCAGCGCGCCGAGGCGGCCGGACTGCTGGTGGTGATGGATCGCTGCCCGGCGATCGAGCTCCCTCACCTGGGGCGAGACTGAGCCGTCAGCTCCGGCGCATCACCAGGCCGAGCCGGCCAAACGGCGGTCGCGGATCCGAATAGGTCTTGAGCCGGGGATCGCTGTCGCGCTCGGCAACGAGGTCCCACAGCCGGTTCTGGGCTTCGAAACTGGCTTCGGCGAGCTGCGGCCAGCGGGCCAGCATGCGCGTCCCGATCTCATGCACGAGGTGCTGGATCGAGAGGCTCACGAATTCATGGAAGACCGATGCCGCCAGGTCGGCAACCTGCTCGCCGGCCACGTAGCGCGAGGCATCGATCCCCAGCGCGTCGTCCGGATCAGCGTAGCGCCAACCGATGTCGCACCAGATGTAGAGCGGACGGTCGGGCCGCTCGGGGAGCGTGGTGTGCCCGTCACGCGCGAAGTCGGCAAAGGCGCTGCCGGTGATCTTGATCAGGTTCAGATCGGTCCGTACGCAGGCGTGCCCGGTGATGCGCACCCCGCCGGCATCGTCGCGCTCAAGGTCCACGCTGGCGGTCGATCGATCGTTGCGGTCACGCGAGAAGAGCACTTCGGAGGCGGCGAAGCCATCGAGGTCCGGCACCAGAACAGCGGCAAACGGGAGCTCGCGTCCGATCATGGTCAGCCGCTCCATGTGCGGGTAGGTGTGCAGGAACTGCCTGCCAAGGTCGTGCAGCCAGCCTTCAAGCGTCGACGCCGCGCAGGTCAGCGACGCCGCATGCATGAAGTTCTTCATCGTGTCGGTGGCGACCACCAGCCGGTTGTCGCCGCGGGTGTAGGCGTCGAGGAAGGCGTCCCCGCGGACGACCACCTCAAGCTCGGCGGCCATCAGCGTGTTGTCCCGTCCGTTAAACGGTGACTCGGGAATGGGTGTGACCCCCGTCAGCGGCGCTCCGTGCGTGCGGTAGACCTTGACGTCCGCTTTGCCATAGCGGATCTCGTAGTCCATTCAGGCACCCTCCGGGAGTTGTTCGTCCGAATCACGCCAGCGACCCAGGCGGTCCGCGGCAATGTCGATCACGTCGTCGATGCCACGGCGCAACTCGGCGGTCCGGTCGTTTCGCATCGCCGCTTCGAGAAGGGGGATGATCGACGCGCGGGGCCGTCCCGCGACGAAGATGACGAAACGAAACCCGAAGTGCGCCTCGTAGATCTCGTTGAGCATCGCCAGCTCAGCGGCCACCCGTTCCGCGTCGTCATCGGGCGGCGCGTCGTAGCCCTGCTCCTCGAACGAGGGCGATGAGACGTCGGCCGGATCGGCTCCGATGCGGGAATGGGCTGTCAGCAGCTCGAGCTGATCGGCCTCGGGCATGCTGCGGGCCACCTCCAGCGCGTCCTCGAAGAAGGCGGCATCGGAGGAGAACGGGCGAGCGGCAGCCAATCGTGCCAGGAATGCGGGGGCGCCCTCGAACAGGGGCGCCACTTCCTCGACGAAGACATCGGGATCCAGGCCGTTGAGGTCGGTGACCGAGGGAAAGCCCATCAGCTTCCTCGATAGGTGGCGAGGCCGAACGGCGAGAGCAGGAGCGGTATGTGGTAGCTGCGCTCCGCGTCATCGACGCGGATGCCGACCGCCATGTTCTCGAAGAAATCAGCGTCGCGATCGAGGGTGGCGGCATAGGCGGCAAGGTCGAAGACGAGCTGGTATTCGCCCGCCACCAGCTCGTCGCTGAGCAATGCGCCGATGCGGCCATCGGCATCGGTCTTCATCTCGGCGATCAGTTCCGGACGGCCGTCGGGCTCAAGGCGGAAGAGGGCTACCGGAAGGCCGGCGGCGGGGACCCCCAGCTCCAGGTCCAGTACGTGGGTTGAGATGGTCGGACGGGGATCTGCCACTGCTATCCTCCGCACATGGCGAACCTGGCGATCCGCGTTGGCGACCTCCACTTTACCGCCCACTGGGAGCCCGATGCGCCCCGCACGACCGATGCCGTCCGCCGCCTCCTGCCGATCAGCTCCCGGCTGATCCACTGCCGCTGGAGTGGCGAGGGGACCTGGATCCCGCTTGGCGACCTGCAGGTGGGGGTCGGCTACGAGAACCACACCTCGCACCCGGCTCCCGGCGAGCTGCTGCTGTACACCGGCGCCCTGTCGGAATGCGAGATCCTCTTCCCCTACGGGGCCTGCATGTTCTCCTCCAAGCTGGGGCAGCTGGCCGGCAACCACTTCGCCACCATCGCGACCGGCGCTGGGCAGCTTCTCGAGCTCGGACGCCGGGTCCTGTGGGAGGGAGCCCAGGGGATCGAGATCAGCGAGGCATCGTGACGGCACGCACGCCATGCCCGACCTGATCGTCACCGGCGGAACTGTCGTCACCGCCGAGCGATCGTTTCGGGCGGAGATCGCCGTCTCCGGAGGTCGGATCCTGGCGGTCGCGGAAGGTCTTCGCGATGCTCACCCCGGCGTTCCCGTGCTCGACGCCACCGGCCTGCTGGTTTTTCCCGGCTGCGTCGATGTCCATACCCACACCCGGCTGCCCACGGAGGACGAGCCGGACCGCTTCTTCCAGGACAGCGTGGCGGCCGCGTTCGGCGGGACAACCACCTTCCTCGCCTTCAATAACCCGGGAACCGGCATCAGCCAGCAGGGATCGGCGTCGCTGATGGCGGGACTGCGTGAATTCCGCGCACGGACCGCGGGGGAGTCCGCCGTTGACTTTGGCCTCTCGGCGGTGATCACCGGTCAGCAGGTGGACCCGGCGGCCGAGCTGCCGGCGCTCGTCGCCGCCGGCGTGCCAACCGCCAAGGCCTTCATGGTCTACGACTTCCGCCTGGCCGATGACCTCCTCTTCGAAACGCTGCGGGTGATGGGTCGCCAGGGCGGGATGCTCCAGGTTCATTGCGAGAACGCCACGGTCATCGATGCCCTGGTGGGGGAGGCGATCGCCCGGGGCAATGTCGGCTGCCGCCATCACGCCCTGACGCGTCCGAGCTACGCCGAGGCCGAGGCAACGCATCGCGCGATCGCGCTGGCGCGAGCGGCGGACGCGCCGCTCTACATCGTCCACCTCTCGTGCGCCGACGCGCTGGCCGAAGTGGCCGCCGCCAAGGCGCGTGGCTGGCCCGTCTACGCCGAGACCTGCCCGCAGTACCTGACCTTCACCGATGCGCGCTACGACGCGCCCGATGAAGGCGATCTGATCCGCAGCGTGATCTCCCCGCCGTTGCGTAGCGAAGCGGATCGTCAGTCACTGTGGCTGGGGTTGCGAGCGGGTGGCCTCGATCTGGTGGCCAGCGACCACGTGCCGGATCGGCTGGCGGTCGAAAAGCGGGTACCTGCGCCGCCGTTTCCCCACATCAGCAACGGGGCACCCGGCATCGAGACGCTCCTCTCGGTGGTCTACGACCGCGGGGTCGCTCAGGGGCTGATCGGCCTGGAGAAGATGGTCGATCTGGTTGCTACCACCCCGGCTCGTCTCTTCGGATTGAGCCTGAAAGGCGCCATCGAGCGGGGCCGCGACGCCGACCTGGTCCTCTTTGACCCAGGGGCCGAACGGGTCATCCGCCAGGCCGATCTGCACCACACCAGCGACTTCACTCCCTACGAGGGCCTTGCCATTCGGGGAGCGGTGCGCACCGTCCTGCTGCGGGGTGAGCCGGTCGTCCATCACGGCGAATTCGTCGGCCGCCGCGGTGCCGGGCGCTTCCTCGAACGAGCGTTAGTCGGTGTGCCGGCATGAGCGAGCCGCTGCGGGAGCAGCTCACCCTCGAGCCGATTGCCGACGCGCCGGAGGTTGGCCGCTGGCTGTCCGCCCTTGAAGATGGTCGCCGTGACACCTTGCGCGAGTTGGAAACGGTCACCGCGGAGATGCTTGACTGGCGGCCGGACGCGCCGCTGAACTCCATCGGGACGTTGCTCTATCACATCGCGCTGATCGAGGCGGACTGGCTGCTCGACGACATCCAGGGCCGTGACCATTACCCGGACTGGCTGAATGAGGTTCTGCCCTATCCGGACCGCGACGGGACAGGGGCGTTGACCAGGGTGGACGACCAGCCGCTGTCCCGGCACCTGGATCGCCTCGGACGGGTCCGTTCATTCGTGCTGGATGAGCTCAAGCCGATGTCGGTCCTTGACTTCCACACTGTTCGGGCGCGCCAGTGCTACGACGTGTCCCCGGCTTGGGTGGTCCACCACCTGCTCCAGCACGAGGCCGAGCACCGCTCCCACATTGCCTGGCTGCGCGACAGCTACCGGCGCGGCTAGGGGCACAGGCGGGCAGCGATGGTGTGGAGCTTGGCGAAGTCGCCGGCGCTGGGTGCGCAGGCCGGAATAATTGACGACTACACTGCGCGACATCACCCAGCACCACCTAGGGAGGGCGCCATGCCGGTCACGGGGACGACACAGTGAAGCCACCGTTCTCAGCTGGCCGTCGGGCTGCCGCCTTGCTCTGCGTTGTCGTCTTGCTCGGTGCGTGCAGCGGGCCGACAGCGACCGACCGCCTGTCATCACCGCTCGCACAGCCATCCTGGCTCGCACCTTCTGACCCGATGGCGCTGGCCGTTCAGGCGGGCCTCGCCCCCGAACCGCGCGAATACCTTGAGACGCATACGCATGCCCACCTCGATGTCTTTGTTGATGGACAGCCGGTGCTCGTGCCAGCGGGAATCGGAATCGACATTGGAGCGGCCGGCGTGAAAGATGAGCCAACCCCCGACGGCTCTGCGCATTTCTACTCCGTCAAGACGTGCCCTGCTGTCTGCCTTTCGCCACTGCATACCCACGACCCGTCCGGCCTCATCCACACCGAATCCAAGGTCAAGAACCATCCCCCGGACCTGCTGGGACAGTTCTTCGCCGAATGGGGAGTCCGCCTGGACGTGTCGTGTGTTGGCGAGTACTGCGAACCCGGTGCCCAGATCCGCGTGTACCTCGACGGCAAGCTGCATATCGGCAAACCGCAGGAGATCGCCCTCACCAGCCACCTGGAGATCGCCGTCGTCATCGGTCGCGCGCCTGACCTCATCCCTTCGACCTGGCCATTTGATTCGCCCGCCTAGGAGGGCGTTGGCCAAGCACGGGTCCCGGGAGAGACGTGGCCCAGCGCGCCGCTACAGCATTGCGTAAGCGTCGAGCGTCAGGAACTCCGTGAAGTGATCGCTCAGGACCAGATTGTCGAGCAGCTGAGCGACATCGGTCCATCGGTAGGTCGGGGCAGCTGAGCGCAGCCGAGCGAGCTCGTCGTCGCGGATCGCGGTGTAGAGGCGGGTCGTCAGCGGTCGACCGTCGTCCAGGATGGCTCGCTGCATGTGCCACTGCCAGAGCTGCGAGCGACTGATCTCTGCCGTTGCTGCGTCCTCCATCAGGTTGTTGATGGCAGCCGCTCCGTTGCCGGCGAGCCAGGAGGCGAGGTATTGCAGCGCTACGCTCACGTTGGTCCGCACGCCGGCTTCGGTGACGCGGCCTTCCTCGATCCGCGTATCCAGCAAGTCGCGCGCAGAAACCGCAACGCGAGGGAACTTGTCCTTCTGGTTCGCGCGCTTGCCCAGGACTGCGTCGAAAACCTCTTGGGCGACGGATACCAGGTCCGGGTGCGCGACCCAGGTCCCGTCGGATCCGTCACCGGCCTCGCGCTGCTTGTCCTCGCGCACCGCAGCCAGCGCGCGCTCGGTCACTTCCGGCTCGCGACGGTTCGGGATGAAGGCGCTCATGCCACCGATGGCGTGGGCTCCACGCGCATGACAGGTCCGTACCAGGAGCTGCTGGTAGGCGCGCATGAACGGGACCGCCATGGTCACCTGGGCACGATCGGGCAGAATCATGTCGGGCCGAGAGTGGAACTTCTTGATGAGGCTGAAGATGTAATCCCAGCGTCCGGCGTTGAGCCCGGATGCATGCTCGCGCAGCTCGTAGAGGATCTCCTCCATCTCGAAGGCGGCCAGGAT
>JANMPX010000174.1:0-6689 GCA_031370085.1 Chloroflexota bacterium
CGAGCCGAGCTGTACGTCGGCGGCGAGGCCGGCATCCTGCTGAACTCACACGGCGAAGGTGCGCCGACCCCGGACGAGGACCCCGAGGAAAACCTGCTGATCCGCGCGTTTCGGGAAGGCCTGCGGGCCGCCCACGGCTCGGCGGTCGGAGCCGGCGCCTGGCGGATCGAGGTGAGCAGCATGATCCCGGCTGCGCGCGGCCTGGGGAGCAGTGCGGCGGCCATCGTGGCGGGCCTGTTGTTGGGCGCCACCGCCGGCCGACAGGCCCCCGACGCGGATCAGATCCTGGCCCTGGCGACTGCACTGGAGGGACACCCCGACAACGTGGCGTCGGCCCTGTACGGCGGCATCACGCTGGCGGTCGGCCGCGGGATCGGCGAGGCCCCGATCCTGCGCCGCTTCCGCGTTCCGGAGGCCTGGATCCCGGTCGTCTTCATTGCCTCCGGCGCCAGCCACACCACGGAGATGCGGGCGGCGTTGCCACCCAGCGTGGCCCATCACGACGCGGCAGCCGCGGTCGCCCGAGCGGCCCTGCTGGCGACCGCGGTCATCACCTCGGACGCCAGCCTGCTCCGAACTGCGATGGATGACCGGCTGCACCAGCCCTACCGACTGCCGCTGCTGCGGGGCGCAGGCGAGCTGATAGCGACGGCGTACGAGCACGGCGCAGCGGGAGCCGCGCTGTCTGGCGCCGGCCCCAGCGTGCTTGCCATCTGTGACTCCCCGGCGAGCGCCCACTCGGTCGAGAAGGCCTGGGCCGCCAGCCCGGTCCTGGGCATGGCCGCGCGCCTGCGCTTCGACACCGGCGGTGCGAGGCTCCAGCACGCGGAGCGGCGATGAGCCTGGTCACGCTCACCGGGATCGCCAAGAGCCACGGGGCGCAGAACCTGTTCGACGACGTCGGCCTGCAGATCAGCGCCGGGCGACGGATTGCAATCGTGGGACCGAACGGAGCGGGCAAGACGACCCTGCTCGAGATCATGACCGGCGACCAGGAGGCCGATGCCGGGACGGTGACAAGGAGCAAGGACCTGGCGATCGGCTACCTGCGCCAGGAGATCGCACAGGCGCAGGGACGCAGCGTGCTGGCAGAGGTGCTGGCCGGCGCGGGTGCAGTGAGCGGCATCGAGCGCCGGATGCGCCACATCGAGGCCGAGATGGCGGAGGAGACGGCCGAAGAAGTGCTGGCCGAGCTGATGGACGAGTACGGCCGGCTGCAGCATCGATTCGAGCAGCTGGGCGGCTGGTCGCTGGAGACCGAGGCGCGGCGCATCCTTGGCGGGCTTGGCTTTGCACAGGCCGACATCGAACGCGAGATCGGCGAATTCAGCGGCGGTTGGATGATGCGCGTAGCGCTCGCTCGACTCCTTCTCCAGAATCCCGACCTGCTCCTGCTTGATGAGCCGACCAACCACCTCGACCTGGCATCGGTTGAATGGCTGCAGGAATTCCTGGCCGAGTACGCCGGGGCGGTGGTACTGGTCAGCCACGACCGCGACTTCATCAACGCAGTCGTCAATCGGGTCGCCGAGCTGAACCACGGCGTGCTCACCGAGTACGTCGGCGACTTCGCGGACTTCGTCGAGCAACGGGATGAGCGCCTGGCGCAGCTGGAGATGGCGGCCAAGGCGCAGGGCCGCAAGGTGGCCCAGGTCGAGCGCTTCATCGAGCGCTTCCGGTACAAGAACACCAAGGCGCGCCAGGTGCAGAGCCGCATCAAGCAGCTCGAGCGGCTGGATCGGGTGGCGGTGCCGAGCGCGCGGACCAAGTCGGTGCGCTTCCGGTTTCCCGAGCCCCCGCGCAGCGGCCGGGTGGTGATCACCCTGGAAGGGATCGTCAAGCGGTACGGCCGGCATGCCGTCTACGACGGACTCGATCTCACCCTGGAGCGTGGCCAGAAGGTGGCACTGATCGGTCCGAACGGGGCCGGCAAGAGCACGCTGCTGAAGATCCTGGCCGGCGTGCTGCGTTTCGAGGGAGGCAGGCGTGAGCTCGGCAGCAACGTTCGGGTGGCCTACTTCGCGCAGCACCAGATCGAGGCACTCAACCCGGCGAACACCGTCTTCGAGGAGCTGGCGGGGGCCGCCGCCCGGGTGACGACCGCCGAGATGCGCCGGCTGCTGGGCGCCTTCCTGTTCACCGGCGAGGCGGTCGACAAGAAGGTTGGGATCCTTTCTGGCGGCGAGCAGACCCGGCTAGCGCTGGCCAAGCTGATGGCCGACCCCGCGAATCTGCTCTGTCTCGACGAGCCGACCAACCACCTCGACATCGCCTCGCGCGACGTCCTTGAGGATGCCCTCAACGCGTTCCCCGGGACAATCGTGCTGATCACGCATGACCGATACCTGATCCGATCGGTCGCCAACGCGATCATCGAGGTCAACGGCGGATCAGCGACCCTGTATCCGGGCGACTTCGAGTACTACGCCGCCAAGCGAGGCCTGGATATCGAGACCCGCGGAGCGGTCGAGGGGATCGCCACGCCGCGCGGGATCGAACTCGCGCCATCGGGTCCGCGCGAGTCGGCGACGCGGGCGGCGGCCCGCAAGCGGGCGGAGGCCGAGGAGCGGAACCGGCGCTACCGGCGTACGCGAGACCTGCGCGCCGCGATGGAGCGGGCCGCGGACGACCTGCACAGCAGCGAAGGCGAGCTGGCCGGTTTGAGCGCGCAGCTGGCTGACCCGGCCACCTATGCCGATCACCTGGTGTTCCGGGAACTGATCGACCGCCACAACAACGTGCGCGACCGCGTCGATGCGCTGGCCGCGGACCATGCCCGTCTCTCCGCCGAGCTGGCTGCGGCGGAGATCGAGGAGCCAGTGAGCGGGAGGGCCCGGTGACTCGCGGGGCGTCGTCGGGCCTGGCCGGCGCCCTGCTGATCGTGGTGTCGGCAAGCTGCTTCGGGACGCTCGGGCCCCTGGCGCGCTACGCGGATCTGGCGGGGGTATCCAGCCTGACCCTGGTCACCTGGCGAGCAGGGGTCGGCGCCATCTGCGTCTTCCTCTTCCTCTTCGCCAGGAGCCGGGCAGGGCAGCGTGCCACGCTCCCATGGCAATCCTTGCCGGCCCGCGACCGGCGTTTCGTCGTCGCCGCCGCGGTGACCAACGCCGCGGTCAACCTGGCCGCCTTCATCGCCTTCCTGCGCATCGGGATTGCGCTGACACTGCTGGTCTTCTACATCTACCCCGCCTTCGTGGCTCTCGCCAGCGTGACGTGGTTCAACGATCGACTCGACCGGCTGCGCCTCGCAGCGCTGGCTGTCTCCCTGGCCGGCGTGGTGCTGGTGGTCGCCGGCGCTGGACCCCTCGGCGATCTCGACCTGCTGGGGATCGGACTGGCCCTTGGCGCTGCCCTGGCTCAGACGTTCTACACGATGTCGGCGCGGCACGGATTCGGCGCGATCCCCAGCACGCAGGCGGCGGGGCTCACGCTGGGCGGGGCGACGCTGGTCTACCTGTGCCTCGGGCTGATCATCGGCCAAACGGGCGCCGTGCTTCAACCGCTGGGCAGCCTGTCCGCACTCTGGCCGGTGCTGCTTGCCGGGATCATCGGCGCGGGCCTGCCGACCGTTTGCTTCATCACCGGCCTTCGCCTGCTCGGCGCCTCCCGGGCGGCCATCCTGTCGACCCTCGAGCCGGTGGTCGGGGTTGGACTGGCTGCCCTTCTGTTCAGCGAGCCACCGACCGAGGTGCAGTTGCTCGGCGGCCTGCTGATCATCGCAGCCGGCGTTCTGCTCCAGCTCCGCGGTCGCGGCGACCTGGCCGAGCACGAAGCCGTTGCGCCGCTCGAGGCGATGGGCTAGGCGTCCAACACCAGGGCTGGCAGCTCGCTGAGCGAGCTGATCACGGTCACGCCGAGCGGTGGCGCTTCGCGGCGGTCGCGCCACTCCGGACGTGCCAGCAGGACCCCCTGCATGCCCGACGAGCGGGCGCCCACCACGTCGGCCCGGTACGAGTCGCCGACCATCAGGGCCGCGCCCGGTGGCACGCCGGCGCGTGCCGCCGCCAGCCGGAAAAACGCGGGATCCGGCTTGGAGATGCCCTCGGCGCCCGAGGCAAGCACGAAGTCCATGTGCTGATCCAGGCCGAGCCCCTCGACGATGGGCAGCAGATTGGATCCCCAGTCGGAGATGATCCCGAGTTGCATACCGGCAGCCCGCAGCTCGGCCAGGACGGGCAGCACCTCCGGGTACAGCTCCCACGATTCGGGGGCGTACTGGGCGGTCAGGATCGTGTCGAGCACCCGGTGCCGGAGGTCCTCCAGCCCCAGTTCGCGCAGCATGAGCGAGTGGTACGTGCGCCAGGCGGCATCGATTCGCCGGTCATCGGCCCAGGTGTCGTTGTCGGGCCGGTGATAGTCGTCCCAGAACCAGCGATCCGCGACCTCCCAGGCCCGATGCAGGTCCTGATCGCTGATCTCGTGGCCATGTTCGGCCAGGACCCCACGCAGCGCATCGGTCAGGGTGCGGCGTGGCGCCAGCAGGGTGAAGCCGGCGTCGAGGCAGACCAGTCGATAGCGCATCGAGAGCTACGGTAGCGCTACCCTGCCGGGGTGGTTGACCGATTGACCGATCCTCCGGCGCTGGGGCGCGTTCGCGCTGCGCTGCTGACCTGGTACGGCGCCGCCCACCGCGACTTCCCGTGGCGGCGCACCAGCGATCCGTACGCCGTCCTGGTCAGCGAGGTGATGCTCCAGCAGACCCAGGCCTCGCGCGTGGCCGAGCGCTTTCCGAGGTTCCTGGCGCGCTTTCCGACCGCGTCCGCGCTGGCGACAGCCGCCGAGTCGGCAGTCCTGGAGGCATGGAACGGCCTCGGCTACAACCGGCGGGCCCTGGCCCTGCAAAGAGCGGCTACCGCGGTGGTGGCGCACGGCTGGCCGACCGAGATCGAGGACCTCGAACGTCTGCCGGGGATCGGGCCGTACACCGCGCGCGCTGTCGCCAGCCTTGCCTTCGGCCGGCCGGTGGGGGTCGTCGACACCAACGTGCGCCGCTGGCTGGTGCGCCGCTTCGGCCTTTCCCCAATGATCGCGACGCCCGGCCTGCAGCGCCTGGCAGATGCACTTGCTGCCGCCGGCGACCCCGCCGACGCCGCACCCTGGACCCACGCCACGATGGAGTTCGGCGCGGGAATCTGTACCTCCCGTGCACCAAGATGCCTGGCCTGCCCAGTGGCGGAGGGGTGCCCCTCGCGCGGGGCGGCGGTGTCGGTCCCGGTCGCGCGCCAGCCGCGCTTCGCCGGCTCTGATCGAGCCAGACGCGGCGCCCTTCTTCGCGCCTTGAGCGCGGCACCCGGCCACACGCTCGGACGTGCCGCCGCGCGGCGTCTGGTGCCGGCGCCCCACCTGCAGCGCATCCTGCACGCGCTCGAGCACGATGGTCTGGCCCATACGTCGCCCGGCCGGTTGCACCTGGGCGGTGCGGCTGAGCCGCCCGCTACAATCGGCCCATGAGCATGACCGCGTCCGGTCTCAAGGTGCACGAGGGCGAGCAGATGCCATCGGTCGGCCTGCGCGCAACCAACGGCTATCTGTTGAACCTGCGCAGCTTCGTCGGCAAGCAGCCCGCGATCCTGGTCTTCTTCGAGGGTCCATCGGTGACCGATGCGGCGCGGGAGCGAGGCGATGCGCTGGTTCGGGCGATGAAGGAGGCGCAGCCGAGGCTCTCCGATGCGGGCGTGGCGCTGGTCGCCATCTCGACCGATTCCGAGAAGCAGCAGGCCGCCTATCTCGCTGAGATGGAGCTGCCCTTCCTCCTGTTCTGCGATGAGCGCCGTTCGGCGGTCGACCTGCTGGGCGTGGCGACCACCGATGACGGCGGCAACATCAATGCCTCGCCGACCGCCTTCGCGGTGGCCATCGACGGCACGATCGTGGACATCGTCGAGCAGTTTGAGCCGCGCGGGCTGTTCGCCCGACTCCTCGAATCGATTCAGCGCCCTCGGTAGACCGATGCTCGCCGTCCGGACCTACGCTGCCGGAGAGCCACTGCGCGTGGAGGAGGTCCCGCTCCCCGACCCGGCGGGCAAGGAGATTCGCGTTCGGGTGGCGGGCTGCGGGGTGTGCCACACCGACCTCCACATCGCCCGCACGTCGCGCATCCGCGTCGAGCGGCCGATCACGCTCGGCCACGAGGTCGCCGGCTGGATCGACGCCATCGGCCCCGGGGCGGCCGCCGAGCTTCGCCACGCGCGACTCCACGAGGGCGACCCGGTGGTCGTCTTCGGCGGCTGGGGCTGCGGCGCGTGCGGTCAGTGCGCCTCCGGCGAGGAGCAGCGCTGCGACCGATCCGCGTCGCCGGGCTTCCAGCGCGACGGCGGCTATGCCGAGTACTTGCTGGTGCCGCACGCCCGGCACCTGGTCGGCCTGGGCGGGCTCGACCCGGTCGACGCGGCGCCGCTGGCCGATGCCGGCGTCACTCCGTGGCGAGCCGTGCAGCGGGCGACCGCCTGGTTGCAGCCTGGCGCGCGGGTGCTCCTGATCGGCCTTGGCGGGCTCGGCCAGTTCGCGCTCCAGTACCTGCGCAGCATGCCCGACCTGACGATCGCGGTCCGCGAGCTGAGCCCCGACAAGCTGGCACTGGCCGAGGAGCTGGGGGCGGACCTCGGGCTGCTGAACGGCGACGCGGCCCTGGTGGAGATGGGCCTCGGGGGCCCGGCCGATGTGGTGTTCGACTTCGTCGGCAACGACTC
>JANMPX010000080.1:0-9394 GCA_031370085.1 Chloroflexota bacterium
GCGATCAACGAGGTGGCCACCGATCGCGGCGTGCTGCTGGTCCCGAGCTTCGCGGTCGGGCGCACCCAGGAGCTGATCTGGGTGCTCGACGAGCTGTACCGCGACAAGCGCATCCCGCGGCTGCCCCTGTACCTCGATTCCCCGATGGCCAGCCGCGCGAGCGACGTCTACCTCCGTCACACGGAGGATTACGACGAGGAGACGGTCGCCCTGATGCGCTCCGGCGACTCGCCGCTCATCTACCCCGGCGAGACGTACACCAACGACGTCGAACAGTCGAAGGGGATCAAATCCCAGCCGCGCCCGCTGATGCTGGTGGCCAGCTCGGGGATGCTGACCGGCGGACGGATCATGCACCACCTCAAGGACTTCCTCCCCGACCCTGCAAGCACCCTCCTGTTCATCGGCTACCAGGGGGAGGGAACGCTGGGACGGCACATCCAGTCGGGCGCCAAGGTGGCCAAGATCGACGGTGACGAGTACCCGATCCGCTGCCGGGTGCGCGTCATCTCCGGCTTCTCGGCGCATGCCGACGAGCACGAGCTCGACGACTGGCTGGGCAACTTCGCGCGCGCAGGTGGCACGACCGCCGGAGACGGGAACCCGAAGCGTGTCTTCGTGGTGCACGGCGACCCGGATGCGGCCGAGGCCTTCGCCGCGCGGATCCGCGCCGTCGGGATGGACCCGCACCTGCCGACCTACCTGGAGACGATCCAGCTGCGCTGAGGCTGGTCGGCTTGGGTAGGATGCGCGCCATGACCGATCGGCCCTTCATCTCCTTCCTCACCGATTTCGGTGTGACCGCGAGCGCCCCGGCGGTCTGCCGCGGGGTGATGCTGGGGATCGCCCCCGAGGCGCGCCTGGTGGACATCACCCACGCCGTGCGCCAGTTCGCGGTGCGCGACGGCGCCTTCCTGCTGGCCCGCAGCGTCCCCTACTTCCCGGTTGGGGTGCACGTGGCGGTGGTCGATCCGGGGGTCGGCACCGCGCGCCGACCGATCGCCGTGCTCACCGGTCGCGGCGACATGCTCGTCGGCCCTGACAATGGGCTGCTCCTGCCGGCCGCCGACAAGCTTGGTGGTTTTGTCGAGGCCAGGGCCCTGGAGAACCGCGTCCTCTGGCTGCCGATCGTGTCGCACACCTTCCACGGCCGCGACATCTTCTCTCCGGTGACCGCCCACCTGGCCAACGGGACGCCATTCGAACAGGTCGGGCCGATCCTGCGCCGCGACGAGCTGGTCGAGCTGCTGCTGCCCGATGCCATGCTCCGCGACGGCGGCCTGGATACCTCCATCCTGTTCATCGATGGCTTCGGCAACTGCCGATTGGCCGGAGAGACCGCGGACGTGATCGGGCTGGCCGGCGGAGCTCGCAGCGGGGTGGTCTTCGACCTCGTCCTGCCGGATCGCCTCGGTCGACCTGCCGAGCGTTTCGGCGTCCCGTGGGTCGCCACCTTCGGCGCGGTGCCGGTGGGCGCGCCCCTCCTTTTCGAGGACGCCGATTTCGCCGGGCCCGCGCTGGCCGTCAACCAGGGCTCGGCGGCGGATCGATTCGCCCTGGTGCTCGACACTCCGGTCCGCCTCGAGCCGGCCTGAGCCGATGTCCGGCGGCCCGCTGCTGGAGATCGACTCGCTCACCTTCCGCTATCGGCGCGCGACAGAACCGGCGATCCGCGACCTGTCGCTGCGCGTCGATCCCGGCGAGGTGCTGCTGGTCGCAGGCCCCTCCGGCTGCGGCAAGTCGACACTCATCAGGGCCATCAACGGCCTGATTCCGCACGCCTACTCCGGTGAGCTCGCGGGCGAGGTTCGCCTGCTCGGCCAGCGGACCGGCAAGCTGCGGCTGCGCGAGATCGCGCTGACGGTTGGGACCCTGCTCCAGGACCCGGCCAAGCAGATCGTCGGCTCCACCACCGAGGCCGAGATGGCGTTTGGCCCGGAGAACCTGGGCTGGGCCCCGGCTGACATTCGAGCACGAATCGCCGAGGTGGTCCCGGAGGCTGGCATCACGTCGCTTGTCGGACGGGAGACGTTTGCGCTCTCGGGCGGCGAGCGACAGCTGCTGGCGATGGCCGGCGCCCTGATGCTTCGACCGAGGCTGTACGTGGTCGACGAGCCCCTGGCCAACCTCGATCCGGCAACCGCCCACCGCCTGCTCGCGGTCCTGCGAAACCTTGCCGACGATGGGCACGCGGTGGTGATCGTCGAGCACCGGGTTGAGGAGGCACTCGAGCTGCGCCCGGACCGCGTCCTGTACCTCGACGCCGGCGCAGTCGGCTACCTGGGGCCGGTCGCGGGCTTCCTCGAAGTCGCCGATCCGGAGGCGGTGAAGCTCCCCTTTTCCGTGGTGCTGGATCGCGAGCGAACGAAGCCCAGCCTGCCGACCCGGGCACGACCCCACCGGCCGAGCGAGTCAGCGAGGCCACCGCGCCTCGCCTTCGACGAGGTCCACGTCCAGCTCGGCGATCGCGAGGTGCTGACCGGACTGACCACCTCACTCGGTGCGCGCGAAGTGGTGGCCGTGCTCGGCCCCAACGGCGCCGGCAAGACGACCATGTTTCGAGCCGGCATGGGACTGATCAGGCCCGCATCGGGCTCGATTTCAGTTGACGGCCGATCATCCGCCAGGCGAACGGTCGCCGATCTGGCGCGCATCTTCGGCTACGTCTTCCAGAGCCCCAGCCAGATGCTCTTCTCGCGCACCGTCCGCGAGGAACTCCTCTTCGGGCCACGCAACCTGGGCCATCAGATCGGGGACGGCGACGCGTTCAGCCATGCCGTGCTGCGACGCACCTCCCTCGACTCGCTTGACGGGATCCTGGATCGGCCCCCAATGACCCTCTCGTTCGGACAGCAGAAGCGCCTCGCGCTCGCGATCGCGCTGGCCCTCGAGCCATCGACCCTGATCCTCGACGAGCCGTCGGCCGGCCAGGACCACCGCACCGCCAACCAGTTCCTCGACGAGGTGCTGGCAACCGAGGGAATGGAGAGCATCTTCCTCGTTACCCACGACGTGGACCTTGCGTTGACGCGAGCAGACCGTATTCTTGTGATCCGGGACGGTCGGGTCGTTGCGGACGGCTCACCCCTCACTGTGATCGAGGATGAGGAACGCTGGCAGGCATGCAATCTCCACCGCACCTCGCTGATACAGGCCAACCTTGCCCTGCGGCCTTCAGCGGAGCGCTTTCTGGATGCGTCCTCGCTTGCCCGGCGCATGATCGCCGCGGAACGCCTGGCAGATTGAACGGAAGGGAGGATTGACGATCGGCCGAGCCCAGTGATCGTCACGTACCCAAGGATCTAGGAGGAGGAGAGAGACTCGCAATGACCACCATGACCGGAACCTCGAGCGGTTCGATGTGGGAGGTCACCACACGAACGATCGTCTATGCGGCCATCGGCGCCGCCCTGTACGCGGTCGCCGCCCAGTTCAGCTTCCTGCTGCCGGGGACGGCGAATGTCTCGCTGCGCCCCGGCTTCGCCCTCGTCACCTTCTTTGGCTTCGCCTTCGGACCGGTGGCCGGCCTCTTCGTCGGCCTGGTGGGGAACGCCCTGGGCGACCAGATCAGCGGCTGGGGGCTGCTCACCAGCTGGAACTGGAGCGTGGCCAACGGCCTCGCGGGCCTGCTGGCGGGCTGGTGGGCGATGAGCATGATGCGTGGCTCGAATCGCCTGGTCTCGGCAGCCATCGCTTCGGCGGTTGCCGTGGTCGTCGGCTTCCTGTTCGTTTTCACCGACATCTGGCTCGGCACTGCGGACAGTTTCAGCGTCGCGCTCAGCGACAACTACATCCCGGTCGTCGTCAGCAACCTGATCGTGTCGGTCATCCTGACCCCGATCCTGGTTGCCGCCTGGGAGCCGATGCGCGAATCGATGGGCCGGTAGCCCAAGCGCTCCACCGGAGGATCGCCGCGTGAACGTCACGCCGCGGTACCTGGGACGGGGGTCGTGGCTCGCACGCCGCGATCCCCGTCTGCTCGTCCTTGTGCTCGTCTGCTATGTCTTCGCGATCGTCCAGGTCTGGGACCTGCGAATCCTCGGACCGATGGCACTCCTGGCCCTCGCGTACTACCGCTCCTCCCGGATTCCGTGGCGATCGGTGCGTGCCAACTGGGCGTACGTGGCCTTCTTCGTGAGCTTCATCGTGGTCGTCAACACGCTGCTCACCGGCGGCGAGCTGCGGGGCTATGTCGAAAAGGACCTCCACATCTACTTTCGATTGCCGCTCCTCAATACGCCGGTGTCGGCGGAGATGGTCTCGTATGCCGCGGCGCAGCTGCTGCGCTTCGGGTCGATGGCGGCGATGGGCTTCCCGATCGCCTTCGCCATCGCGCCCGGCGACATCGGGCCGACGTTTGCCCGTCTCGGTGTTCCCTACAAGTTCGCCTACGGCCTGGACCTGACCTTCCGGTTCGTCCCCTCGATGGCCGCCGATATGCGGACCACGATGGACGCGCAGCGGATCCGCGGATACGAGTGGGACCGCGTCGGGGGCGGCCCCATCGGCCGCATGCGCAAGCTCGGGCCACTCCTGGTCCCGGTGACCGTCAACGCGATCGTGGGAGCGGAGGACACGATTGATGCCATGGATCTGCGCGGCTTCGGCACCGGCAAGCGGACCTGGATCCGCCAGCTGGCCTACGGTCCAACGGATTGGATCGTGCTGGGCGGCGCGATCGCACTGCTGGTAGCGGTGACGGCGCTCAGCCTGACCGGCCACACGCGGCTGTGGGTCTCCGACCTGCTGATCCAGCTCGCACCCTGACGCAGCGCGTCTGAGCGTGGGGCAGGCCGGTCGGTGTGGACAGGTCGTGGATAACTCGGAGAACCGCCCCCAAACTCGTGGAGAACTCCCCTAGGCAGGCCGTCGCCGACCCCCTACAGTTCTGGTTGTCCCGGAGGAGCCGGGTCTCGTTCCCGAGATTGCATCAAGGGGTCGGGGCCATGTTCCTTCGGGACACTTCGTTGCCCGGCGACTTCGACCCCCTGGCTGCACCCAGCGCCATGCGGCCGCCTTGTGGACGGGACGTGGATAAGTCGGCCCGGCGGCCCCCAAACTCGTGGAGAAATCCCTAGGCAGCCTCTCGTTCACCCCCTACAGTTCTGGTTGTCCCGGAGGAGCCGGGTCCCGGTCCCGAGATTGCATCAAGGGGTCGAGGCCAAGTTCCTTCGGGACACTTCGTTGCCCGGCGTTTCCGCCCGCTCGCTCTCCTCGAGGATCAGGGCCGCAGCAGCCAGGACCGATACGAGGGCCGGAAGCCAAGCTCCCGCAGGCGTGGCGCCAGCGCCGACTCGGCAGGCGGCAGCCGATCCACCCGTTCCAGCCGCAGCTCGCGCAGCGGGCCGGCCGGCGCCAGCAACCCGACCACGGCCGCGAGCGCCGCATCGGCGACCGCCGGATCGGCGAACGCCGGCAGGGTGACCCATCCGCGGCCGCTGCGCTCCAGGAAGAGCGCCGGCGCCCCGTCGACCAGCACCAGGTGGGCCCCCGGCGCGCGCTGCAGCGGCAGGCGCTCGCTCTCGTCGGAACGAGGCCACGGCAGGCTGGCGCCGTAGGGCTGGGCCGGGTCCGTGGCCGCCAGCACCACCGCTCGCGGCCCACCCTCCGCATCGGGCTCGCGCTCGGCCCGCAGCCGATCGACCGCCCCGGGCAGCGCGAACTGCGCGGCGCCAAGACCGGCGATGAAGTAGCCACGTCGCGCGCGTCCGGCCTCCTCCATCGCCTTGAGCACCGGGTAGACCGAGGCAAAGCCTCCGGCAATCCCCTCCGACAGCACGGCCTCGCGCGTCACCACCCCGTGCCGCTCGAGCAGGGCGATCGCCTGCGCATGAGAGCGCTCCGTTGGGGAGCGCCCCTCCCCAACCAGGTCGGCGACCAAAGACCAGCGGCCGGCGGCTCGCGGCGGACCGGTCCCGGCCGGTCGGCCGGGCCGGACGGTTCGCGAACGCGAGCGAGGCAGCGCCAGCGCCCGCAGTGCGGCAAACGTGTCGTTGGTGACCTCGCCGGACCAGACCAGGTCCCACAGGGCGTCGAGCAGCTCATCGTCGGTCCGGGCGTCCCGCAGCGCAGTCCGCAGCGCGCCGAAGAAGCTGGCGCCGCGGCGGCCCAGGTGGGCGCGGATGGCGTCGTGCAGCGCGCCCTCCGGTCGTGCGCCGGAGTCGAAGGCGCCGGCCGAGGCGAGCAGCTCGGCCCGGTCCCGACGGAAGAGCGCCAGCCGGCCGTCGTCCCGCCCGATCGATCCCCGCCCGATCCAGACCACCTCGCCGGCGGCCCCCAGCTCGTCCAGCAGGCGTGGCAGATAGCCGTGCACCCGCGCGGGCAGCACGTCACGCTCCAGGATCGAGGCCGGGATCGGGTAGCCCTCCAGCTGGATCACCACCTGCAGCAGCCGATCGGCCCCACCGGCCGAACCACCCACACCGTGCCAGGCTGGAAGAAAGCGTGCCAGCGCTTCGGGTGCTACCGGCTCCACCTCGCGACGCAGCCGCGCCAGCGAGCGGCGCCGGATCGAGCGCAGCACCTCTGGATCGGCGAACTCACGCTCGGTGCCGCCGAACCGGAAGCTGCCTTCGATCAGGGCACCGGCAGCGACCAGCTGCTGAAGCCGGTCGAGCACCCGGTCGTGGGCCACGCCCCAGCGGGCGGCAGGCCCCTCGGCGGTGAATGGCCCGTGCGAGCGCGCCCAGCGCTGCAGCAGTGTGTCGAACGGAGCGGCGCCCGCTTCCGCGGTCGCCAGCCACGTCTCCGCGACGCCCGGCGGCGGACTGATGCCCAGCGCCTCGCGGTAGCGCGCCACCTCCTCGACCGCGATCCAGCGCTCCTCGCCGGCGATCCGCACCCTGACCGCGCGGCGGTCCCGCTCCAGGGTCTGGAGCGCGCTGCCCGCCTCGACCCCATCGGCGCGCGCGGCCACCTCGTCCCTCCGCAGGTCACCAAGCCGCCGCAGCAGGTCGTGCACGCCATCGACGGTTCGCGGCCGCGGACCTCCGACGAGCGCCTGGAGCTGCAGTTCCAGGTCGGTGACGGCGGCGGGGTCGAGCAGCTCGCGCAGCTCGTCGGTGCCGAGCAGCTCGCTCAACAGCTCGCGATCGAGCGCCAGCGCCTGCGCGCGGCGCTCGGCCATCGGCGCGTCGCCCTCGTACATGTAGGTGCCCAGGTAGTCGAAGAGGAGCCCCGAGGCGAACGGGGAGGCGGAGCGCGTCTCGACACTCGTAACTCGCACCTGGCGGGAGCGAATGGCGCCGAGCAGCTCTCGCAGCGCGGGCAGGTCGAAGACGTCGCGCAGCACCTCGCGATAGGTCTCCAGGATGATCGGGAATGACCCGTAGCGGCTGGCCACCGTCAGCAGGTCGGACGCGCGCTGGCGCTGCATCCAGAGCGGCGTCCGCTGACCGGGTCGTCGACGGGGCAGCAACAGCGCCCGCGCCGCGTTCTCGCGGAATCGCGAGGCGAACAGCGCGGAGCCGCCGAGCGACTCCATCAGCAGCCGCTCCATCTCATCGGGCTCGAGGATGAAGAGATCCTCCGGCGGCGGCTCGCTCGCCTCGGGCAGCCGAAGCGCGATCCCGTCATCGGTCCAGATCGCCTGTCCTACCTGCCCTCGCTCGGCCAGTCGCGCCTCGATCGCCATCGCCCACGGGGCGTGGACCCTGCCGCCGAACGGCGAGAGCAGGCAGACCCGCCAATCACCCAGCTCATCGCGGAAGCGCTCGACCACGAGCTGGCGGTCGGTCGGCAGCGACCCGGTCGCCTCGCGCTGCTCCGCGAGGTAGGCGACCAGGTTGCGGGCCGCACGCGCGTCGAGCGCATGATCGGTCCGCAGGCGGCCTTCGGCGTCCGCGGCGGCCATCGGCTCGAACTCGCGCAGGAAGGCACCGATCGCTCGCCCCAGCTCGATCGGCCGCCCGATCCCGTCCCCCTTCCAGAAGGGCATCTTGCCCGGCTCGCCCGGAGCCGGGCTGACGACGACCCGGTCAGCGCGGATCTCCTCGATCCGCCAGGACGAGGCGCCCAGCAGGAAAACCTCTCCGACCCGGCTCTCGTAGACCATCTCCTCGTCAAGCTCACCGACGCGACGCCCCTTGCCGCCCTCGTCGCCGGACAGGAAGACGCCGAACAGTCCGCGATCGGGGATCGTGCCGCCCGACGTGATGGCCAGCACCCGTGCGTCGTTGCGGCTCTGGAGCGTATCGGCGGCGCGGTCCCACACGATGCGGGGGCGCAGCTCGGCGAACTCGTCGGACGGGTATCGACCGGAGAGCATGTCGAGCACCCCCTCGAACTGGGCACGCGACAGGTCGCGGAACGGATCGGCACGAATCACCATCGCGAACAGGGTGTCAACCGTCCAGCGGTCCACGGCGCAGGCGGCCACGATCTGCTGCGCCAGGACGTCGAGCGGGTTACGCGGCACGCGCGTCTCCTCGATCGCTCCGTCCAGCATGCGGCGCACGACGACCGCCGCCTCGAGCAGGTCGCCGCGGTATTTGGGGAAGATCTTGCCGACCGACGGCTCGCCGACCTGGTGCCCCGCCCGGCCGATGCGCTGCAGGCCTGAAGCGACGCTGGGCGGTGACTCGACCTGGATCACCAGGTCGATCGCCCCCATGTCGATCCCCAGCTCCAGGCTGGAGGTGGCAACCAGCGCCGGCAGGCGCCCGGCCTTGAGCTCCTCCTCGATCTGCAGCCGCTGCTCACGGGCGATGCTGCCGTGGTGCGCCCGCACCAGCTCCTCGCCGGCCAGCTCATTCAGGCGAGCGGCCAGGCGCTCGGCAAGGCGCCGCGAGTTCACGAAGACCAGCGTCGACCGATGCGCCCGGATCAGCTCCAGCAGGCGGGGATGAACCGATGGCCAGATCGAGTGGCGCTCCTCCGGACGGGCATCGTCAGCGGCGTCAGCGGCCAGGTTGGCCATGTCCTCGACCGGCACGATCACCTCGAGCTCGAGCGGTTTGCGCGACCCCGCATCGGCGATCTCGACCGATCTGCCCACGCCGCCCAGGAAGTCCGCAATGGCGGAAAGCGGGCGCTGTGTCGCGGACAGCCCGATCCGCTGCGGCTCCGCGGCGGTGAGCGCGCAGAGTCGCTCCAGCGAGATCGCCAGGTGGGAGCCGCGCTTGGTGCCGGCCAGGGCATGGACCTCGTCGATGATCACGTATTCCACGCCGCGCAGCGCCTCCCGGGCCTGGCTGGTGAGCAGCAGATACAGGCTCTCGGGGGTCGTGACCAGGATCTCGGGGGGATTCCTGGCGAGCTGACGCCTTGCCTCGGCCGGCGTATCGCCGGTCCGCGACGCAACGTGCACCTCGGGAAGCTGGAGGCCCAGCTGCTCAGCGGTACGGCGAATGCCCGCCAGCGGCGCCCTGAGGTTGCGCTCGACGTCGTAGGTGAG
>JANMPX010000084.1:0-1860 GCA_031370085.1 Chloroflexota bacterium
CCGGGTCGAGCGTGGGCGCGTGCTCGGGCAGTCGCACCCGGTGGCCGGTGCGCTCGAGCGAGCCGCGCAGCACCAGGCTGTCGACCACTGCACGGAGGGCGGCATCGTCGAGGAGCAGTGGAGCGGCGCCGCGGTGGGAGGATGGACGCTGGCGCTCACTGGCCCGCAGCTCGGCGACCAGGGTATCGACCCGCACATCGGCCTTGAGCGGTTGTCGCCGATGGAGGCGTCGCAGGGCGAGCAACAGGCGGCGTTCGGCGAGCTGCCGTTGAACCGGGTCGATCGAGCCTTCGGCGGTGAGCATGCGACCGCTCAGCTCACGACGGGAACCGGGCGCGTCCCCTCCATTGCGATGCGGATGGCCTCGGCCTCCTCGTCCGACAGGGTGTGCTTGGATTCGCCTCCCTCGATGGGCTTGGCGAAGAGCCGGGTGCTGCCGCGTCCGTGCAGGCTGCTGATCACGATCCCGTCGCGGCGCTGGTCGAGCAGGGCGATGGCGAAGCTCTGGTCCGAGCCGGTGTCGTCGAACGGGTTGAATCGGACCAGCCCGACATGCTGCAGGCTGCCGCGCGATCGCAGCTCCAGGTGCTCGGCCAGGACCACCAGGTCGTCGAGTCGGGTGGCGACCTGGTCGACCCGCGCCAGGTGGCTCTTCAGCACATCGGCCAGTGAGCTGCCCTGCGCATCACCCACCAGCGACCGATAGGCGCCGAGGGCCCTCGACAGGCGGCGCGTCTGCACCCACAGTCCCACCAGGACGATGGCGAGCAGCACGGCGGCGAGTCCCACCACCAGCGCCAGGTTGTCGGCAAGGATCCGATTGAGGTCAGACAGCGTTGGGCACCTTCGAGGTCAGGGAGGCGGCCGGGGCGTGATCGGCTGATATGATACCGCCCGATTCCCGCCACCCAGCCACCCGAGGAACCGATGGCCCGACGACGCAAGACGGCCAGCCGCCGAGATCGACAGCGCCGCGCCCAGCGCCCGCAGGCGCCGCAACCCGGCGCAGTCGCGCGCCCGCTGCCCGGGGTCGTGTCCGAGGCCGTTGATGCAGCGGCAGAGCAGCGCAGCGTGCCGCGGCCGGCTCCGGCCGCGCCTGCGCCGCGATCCCATCGGGCGGACCCCCGTTTCACGGTGTCCGGACCGTCGCGCCTGAGCGAGCGTGCCATCGCCGAGTACCACTACGTGGTGCGCGACCTGCGCAACATCGGCGTGCTGCTGGCCATCATGGCGGTCCTGCTGGTGGCCGCCGTGATCGGGTTCAACGCCCTGGGGATCGGCTCCCACTAGGCCCGCCTCGACGGGCTCCAGGTGTCGGTTGAATGACTGACCTGCCGTCCGCCGGCTGCTAGCCGGGTGGAGCGCGGCGGTCCAGACTCCGAAGGTCACAAGGCCGGCCCGTAGGGCGGCCATCATCAGGAGGTCGAACACCATGTGGGAATCACAGCAGGGCCACGCCCTCACCATCGGCGACCAGGGGCAGGTCGTGCCGCTGGCGTTTGCGGACCAGAAGACCGAAGAGCGGCTGCGCACGCGCTTGAGCGGCGCCGGCAAGGCGATGTCGGTGCGCATCACACCCGCGGAGCAGTCTGATGTCGAGGGGCATGCCCTGGACGCCACACAGCGGTCGGTCTTCGTCAAGCTTCAGCTCGACGAAGATGACACCGAGGGGCACGCGATCAGCCTCCACTTCCCGACCGCGGCCGACGCGGACAAGTTCCGGCGCAACCTGCTTGTCGCAGGCCTCCTCGCCGGCTCGATCGTCGTCGGCTCGGCCGGCGCGATCGCCATCTCCAGCCACCCCGCGGCGCCGGGCGCGAGCGCCCCAACCGTGCAGTCGCAGGTCTTCGAGCGACCGGC